>JAEUIX010000089.1 GCA_016794945.1 Phycisphaerae bacterium | reverse complement strand
GAAGACGACAAGTGGGTGCGGTACATCAACCGCTGGCACCTCGAGAAGGCTGACCCCCGCCTGAAGGTCAGCCCACCCAAGAAGCCCATCGTGTTCTACGTCGAGCACACGGTGCCCGTGCGCTACCGGCGCTACGTGCGCGAGGGCGCGCTCTGGTGGAACAAGGCCTTCGAGAAGGTCGGCATCACCGACGCCGTCGAGGTCTACTTCCAGGACAAATCCACCGGCGCCCACATGGACAAGGACCCCGAGGACGTTCGGTACAACTTCCTCCGCTGGGTGACCAACGACATCGCCACCGCCATCGGCCCCAGCCGCGCCCACCCCCTCACCGGCCAGATCCTCGACGCCGACGTCGTGCTGACCGACGGGTGGATCCGCGCCTTCTGGCGCGAGGCCAACGAGATCATCCCCGACCTGGCCATGCGCGGCAGCAGCCCCGAGCTCATCGCCTGGCTCGACGAGAACCCCCAGTGGGACCCCCGCGTGCGCCTGGCCCCGCCCGAGCGGCGTGACGAGGTGCTCGCCCAGCGCCGGCGCGAGTCGCGCGGCGTGCTGCGCTTCGGCGGTGTCGCCGCCGGCGCCGCCGAGATCTCCGGCAGCCTCTTCCGCAGCCAGATGCGTGCGACCGCCGCGTCGCCCTGGAACTGCATGGCCGCACAGGGCAAGGCCATCGAGATGGCCGTCTCCCGCATGCACATGGAGCTGGCCGGCCTGCTTGAAGAGGCCGCCCAGCCCGAAGGTGACGAGCCCAAGGACAAGGACGGCAAGAAGGACGAGCCCAAGAAGGAGAAGCCGGACCTGCTCGACGGCATCCCCGAGTGGTTCGTCGGCCAGGCGCTGGCCGACCTGACGGCCCACGAGGTGGGCCACACGCTGGGCCTGCGCCACAACTTCAAGGCCTCGTCGGTCTACGACCTGGCCGAGATCAACTCCGCCGGCTTCAAGGACAAGAAGCCCATGACGGCCAGCGTCATGGACTACAACCCCGTCAACATCAACCTCGACAAGTCGCGCGTGCAGGGCGACTACAACATGGCCTCGATCGGCGCGTACGACATGTGGGCCATCGAGTACGGCTACGGCTTCGGCGACACCAAGAAGACGCTCGAGCGCGTCGCCGACCCCGAGCTGGCCTTCGGATCCGACGAGGACGTCGGCGGCATCGACCCCACCGTCCGCCAGTACGACTTCGCCAAGGACCCGCGCGATTACGCCGTGCAGCGCGTCGAGCTCGCCAAGCTCGCCCGATCGCGCATCCTCGACAAGTTCGTCAAGTCCGGCGAGTCGTGGTCCAAGGCCCGGCGCGGCTACCTGCTCTCGCTCAACATGCAGGGCGACGCGGTCAGCATCATGGCCAACTGGGTCGGCACCGCGCGGGTCTTCCGCGACCGCAAGGGCGACCCCAACGGCCGCCCGCCGATCGAGGTCATCCCCGCCGCCCAGCAGCGGGCGGCGCTGAAGTTCGTCATCGACAACGCCTTCCGCGACGAGGCCTTCGGCCTGACCCCCGAGCTGCTCAAGCACTTCACGCTCGACCGGTTCGATGACCCCGGCGCCGGCCGCGGCGAGCCGGCCTGGCCCGTGCACGATCAGATCGCCGGCCTGCAGGCCAGCGCCCTGACGATGCTCATCAACCCCGTCAAGCTGCGCCGCGTCTACGACAACGAGTACCGCGTGCCCGCCGACCAGGAAGCGCTCACGCTCCCCGAGATGCTCGACAGCGTGATCGACGCCATCTGGACCGAGCTCGACGGCTCCAAGGGCGGCAGCGCCCGCAAGCCGGCCATCAGCAGCCTGCGGCGCAACCTCCAGGCCGAGAGCCTGCAGCGCCTGATCGACCTGTCGGTCGGCGCCTCCATGCCCGGCGAGGCGGGCAAGGCCATCCGCACCCTGGCCGCCGCCAAGCTCCGCCAGCTCAAGTCGCGCATCGAGCCGTGGCTCAAGAGCGGCACCGATCCCTACACCGCGGCGCACCTGGCCGACGCCGCCCGTCGCATCGACAAGGCCCTGGATGCGCAGTACATCATCGGCGGCGGCGGGGGCGGCATGGGCATGTTCGGCGGGCTGTTCCTTCGCCCCGAAGGTCCGGCCGCCGAGCCGACGCCCGAGCCCGAGTTCGGTCGCTGAGCCGCGACCCACGTCCGCACACTTCCAAGCCCCGGGCCCCGCGCCCGGGGCTTTTCATTCAGGCCGGCGGTGTGGCCGTCGCCATCTCCACGATCGCCCGCTCGAACCGGCGCGCGAACCCGTCCGCGTCGCACAGGGGCGACGACAGCACCCGATGCCGCAGTTCGGCGCGGTACCTCGCCCGCCGGTCAGCGTCGTTGGCCAGCGCGACGGCCAGCGCTGCGTAGCCCGCGGCGTCCGGGGCGCAGAGTTCGGGCAGGCCCGCCGCGGCCAGCAGCGATGCGCCGACCCGCCCGGCGTGCGTCCCGCCCACGAAGGTCACCACCGGCACGCCCATCACCAGCGCCTCGCACGTCGTGGTGGTTCCGTTGTACGGGAACGTGTCCAGCGCGACGTCCACATCGTCGTAGGACCGCAGGTGCGCATCGCGCCCGCCGACCCAGCCCAAGCACCGAACGCGTCCCGGTTCCACCCCGCGCCGGGCCAACTCGTCGATCAGCCGTCCGGCCGTCGAACGGTCGGCCAGCCCAGCGGCCTTGAGACGCAGGTCCCAGCCGGGACAGTCTCGCAGCACCGCTGCCCACGCGTCGAGCGTCGCCGGAGAGATCTTGCGCAGCGCGTTGAACGAGCCGAACGCCGGCGCGCGATCGGTGCGGGCCGCCCGAACTTCCGGCAGCGGCCCCAGCGCCGCCGGTTCGTAGCAGAGGAAGCACCCCGGCAGCCGCCACAGGCGCTCGGTGCACCACCGCTCGGCGTCCGGCGGATCGGTGATGGCGTCCACGATGCGGTAGTCGATGTTCGGCGTGCCCGTCGTGTTCGGGTAGCCCAGGTACGTCGCCTGCACCGGCGCCACACGGAACGCCAGCAGCGGAAGCACGCACCCCATCGTGTGCCCGCCCAGTTCCAGCACCATCTGCGTCCCCTCGCCGCTGATCGCCCGCCCCAGCGACACCGGATCGTCCAGCGAGCCGTCGTGCCAGTGGTCCGCGGCCCGCCTGAACCGCTCCAGAGCCTCGCCCCGGGGCGCGGTGCTGAAGCACGCCACCCGAACCAGCGCGCGGTCCACACGCTCCAGCACCGGGCCGATGAACGAGCCGACCGAGTGCGCCCGAAGATCGGCCGAAACCACCGCCAGCCGCACCGGCCCGCCCGTGCGCCGCGCCGCGACACGAAACGGCGAAGGCCCCGACCGCAGCCGCCCGAGGATCCGGCCGTAGGCCCGGTGCGCCTCCAGCGTGGCGTCGGGAGTCGCCGTGTGCAGCGAGCACATCGCGTAGCAGATCCGCGATGCGATGTTGAAGTCGTCCGGCCGCAGCGACTGGTGCGCCCGCAGCGCACCGACCGCCGCTTCGACCTGCCCCGACTCCCGCAGCGACAGCGCCAGCCAGTGCGTCAGGTCCGCGTTGCCCGGCGCGATGGCCAGCCCGCTTCGAGCCGACGCGGCCGCGGGCACGTACCGGTCAGCCGAGTACTGGCACTCGGCCAGCAGGCTCCAGCTCTCCGGATCACCGGGGAGCAGGCCCGAGAGCTTCGCCGCGGCACGCTCGGCAAGATCCGCGTGCCCCGCCGCGATCAGCATCACGGCGAACTGCCGCACCAGCGGCGGGTCGGGGCGCATCGCGTCGATCGCCGCCGCCGCGTGCACGGGCAATTCCCCCGTCCGCCCGGCACGGTGCAGCGCCACGCACAGCACGATCCGTAGTTCGGGCCCGTCCAACCCTTGCGCCAGCGCATCGCGCAGCAGCGACTCGGCCTCGGCCGGCCTGCCCGCGTGCACCAGCCCCAACGCGTTCTGTGCCGCCGTCAACGCGTTCACGGTCCATCTCCTTCCGCCCGCACCCCGGCCGCTGCACGCCAGGCGCTCAGGACCGCCTCGCCAAAGCGAGCCGCGAACGCCCGCTCATCCCCCAGCGGGCCATGCTCCACGCGCCCGCGCAGCTCCGCCCGCAGGCGCGCCAGGCGCGACGCATCGCCCGCCAGCGCCGCCGCGGCCGAGACGAACGCCTCGTCATCGTTGCACGCCAGATCCGACAGCCCGACGGCGCGCAGCAGCGAAACGCCGACGCGCCCCGCGTGCAGGTCGCCGGCCCGCGACACCACAGGCACGCCCATGCTCAGCGCTTCGCACGTGGTGGTGGTGCCGTGATAGGGGAACGTGTCCAGCGCGATGTCCATCGACTCGTACTGGGCCAGGTGGTCCGCGTACCGCTCGGTCGGAGCGAGCAGCCGCAGCCGCTCCTGCGCGATGCCCGCCCCGTGCAGCCGCGCCACCAGCATCTCGGCCGTTGGTCCGTCCCGCAGCCCCAGCGCCTTGACCGCAAGCACCGAGCCCGGCACGGCGTTGAGCACCCGCGCCCACAGCCCGATCACGCGGCCGCCGATCTTCGCCAGGTTGTTGAACGAACCGAACACGATCGGCCCCGGACGGCGCGCTCTCACCTCGGGCGCCTCGCGCGGCACGCGCCAGCAGACCAGGCACGGGTCCAGCCGCACCAGCCGCTCCGGGCCCGTCGCCGGTGCGCCGGGCGGATCGGTAGCCGACTCCCCCAGCCGGAAATCGGCGCTCGCAAGCCCGGTCGTCGCCGGGTACCCCCGGTACGTTCCCTGCAGCGGCGCCGGACGCAGGGGAAACACGTCGAGCCTGTGCCCCGACGTCAGGCCCGCCAGATCGATCAGCACGTCGATGTTCCGTTGCCGAATGAGGCGCGCCAGCTCCGCGGACGCTGCCGGCAGCGCATCGCACCAGTCGTCGGCTAGCCCGCGCAGCTCGCGTGCAACCCCGTCGTCAGAGCGGTGCGCCGCCAGCCCGACGATGCGAAACCGCGAGCGGTCCAGATGCCGCAGCAGCGGCAGCGCGAAGCGCCCGACAGGGTGATCGCGCAGATCAGGCGACAGCAGCCCGATCGTCAGCGGCTCCGGCGGCGCTTGCCCGGGCCCCGCGCGCGCCGGCGTCCAGCCCGCAGGCGCGACGGTTGCTTCGGTCATCAGGCGGCCGTGAGCGCCGTGCACCGCCGCGATGCGGCCGGCCTCCGTCGAGTCGTAGTTGCCGGCGAACGCCAGGCTCCGCGCGATCTCCAGGGATTCCGGCGCCCGCAGCGCGGCCGCACCCAGCAACTCCACGGCGAGATCGGCATGTCCCATCAGCAGCGCCGCCTCGCCCCGCCGCTGCAGAAGCCCGGCGTCGGCCGGGCACAGCTCAAGGCCCGACTCGGCAATCTCGGCCGCGTCACGCAGCCGGCGCAGCGCCATCAGCGCTGCGCACAGGCCGGCCCGCGCCTCGGTCTGCAGGGGATCGATGTCGCACGCCCGTCGCAGCAGGGGCTCGGCCTCTGCGGCGCGCCCCGCCGCCACCAGCAGCCCCCCCAGCAGCGCCAGCACGCCCGGAATCTCGGGCGCTAGGCGGTGCGCCCGCTCGGCGGCCAGCAGCGCCCGGTCGCGCTGCCCGCGCGCGAGCCAGACGTGCGCCACGGCCAGGTGGCCCGCCGCGTCGCCGGGGCGGCGCGCCGTCCAGCGCGTCGCCTCGGCCAGGGCGTCGTCCGGCCGCCCGGCGTCGAGCAGCGCCTGCACGCGCGCGGCCAGATCCGTCGCGTTCATCGCTCGCGCCCGGCACGCTCGTGCCGCTCGCAGGCCCGCGCCCACAGCGTCGCCACCGCGTCGCTGAATCGTCGGCCGAACGCGGGCGCATCGCACAGCACCGACGACTGCATCCGCCCGCGCAGCTCCCCCCGCAGCGAGCGCAGGCGCGCCGTGTCGAGCGCCAGCGTCCGCGCGATCTCGATGTACTGCGCTTCGTCCCGTGCCACCAGCTCGGGCAGGCCCGCGTTGGTCATGATGGTCAGCCCAACCCGCCCCGCGTGCCGGTCGCCCACCAGCGTGACGGTCGGCACGCCCATCGCCATCGCTTCGCACGTTGTCGTCGTGCCGTTGTAC
>JAEUIX010000042.1 GCA_016794945.1 Phycisphaerae bacterium | reverse complement strand
TCTCGGCGGGCGTGGGCCGCCCCGGCAGGACCTGCCAGCCTGCGTCGATGCGCCTCATGCGGAAGTAGTCCAGGCCGCGTTGCACCGGTGCGCCCGCGCCCTGGTCGATCTCCACCGTCATTTCGAGCACGACGACCTCGGCGTCGTCGGTCGCCAGGATGCGCGACAGCCGGAACTCGGGTGAGAATGGGTGGCGGATGCGGGGCGTGCGGCCGGGACCGGGCTCGCGGGACCCGCCGGGATTGACGAAGAAGGAGCCGTCGGCGAGGGACCGGCGGTCGAGGCCACTGCCACGCAGGTCGTAGAACGCCGCGAGATCCCCCCACCGCTCGGCGCGAACCATGGCTCGGATCTCGTCGACCGCCTGGCGGGGCGAGGCGAAGGAACGACTGCCGGCTTCGCCGGCGGCCTGAGCCGCGGTCGGCGCGGATTGGGTCGAGGTGCAACCGGCAAGGCCGGCACAGGCGAGCAAGCCGGCGGCGAGTGTGGCGGTCAGCAGGGTCGGCGTGCGGTGGAAGGCCATGGCGTGCTCCGTGGTCGCCCGGTGAAGCGCTGCGCCGGCGACGGGCGCTCGATGGGCGGAGACTACCAGCCATTTCCCTCGGCGCCGGCTCCTGGATTCGCCCCGTCATGGCGACCGGATGGGGGCGAACCGAAGCCGACCGGCGATGGGGGAACGGAGCGCGGGATTCGGCGCGGTAGGCTGCCGGGGGTTGCCCGCGCAGCGACGGCCCGTGCCCGCGCAGATGGGAGATCGGCATGTTCGAGTCCGCCGAGGTCGGCCACGCACTGGACAAGCGGAAGTTCGCGCGGATCGAGCCGCGCCTGCGGCAGGAGTTGCTCGATGCGCAGTACGCGTTGCTGCGTCAGGGGCGTCACCAGGTGATCGTGCTGGTGAACGGCGTGGACGGCGCGGGCAAAGGCGAGACGGTGAACGTGTTCAACGAGTGGATGGACCCGCGGCACATCCACACGCACGCGTTCGGGCCGGAGTCGGACGAGGAGCGCGACCGGCCGGAGATGTGGCGGTTCTGGCGGGCGCTGCCGCCGCGAGGGCGGATCGGGATTCTCTTCGGGTCGTGGTACAGCGACCCGATCCTGAATCGGGTGATGGGAAGCGAGAAGCGGGCGCGGTTCGAGCACCGGCTGGAGCGGATCCGGCGGTTCGAGCGGATGCTGATCGACGAGGGGGCGGCGCTGGTGAAGCTGTGGTTCCACCTGTCGAAGAAGGCGCAGTCGCGCCGGCTGAAGGAACTGGCGGCGAGCCGCACGACGGCGTGGCGGATCGGTCCGGGAGAGTGGAAGCGGTTCAAGCACTACGACGAGTTCGTTTCGGTGTGCGATGTGGCGCTACGGGAGACGAGCACGGACGCGGCCCCCTGGCACATCGTGGAAGGCTCGGACCCCGGGTACCGATCGGTCACGGCCGGGCGCCTGCTGCTCGAGGCGCTGCGCGGGCGCGCGGCGGTGCGGGAGCCCCGGCGGGCGGTGCGCCGCTCGGCGCGGGCGGGCGCGCCCGAGGCGTCGCCGCTCGATGCGCGGAACGTGCTGCGATCGCTGGACTACGCGGCGAGCCTGCCTCGCAACCGCTACGAGAAGCGGATGGAGAAGCTCCAGGCTCGACTGAACGGCCTGACGCGCGACCGGGGGATGAAGGAGCGTTCGGTGGTGCTGGTGTTCGAGGGCATGGACGCTGCGGGCAAGGGCAGCACGATCCGAAGGGTGACGCGTGCGATGGATGCGCGCTTCTACCGCGTGGTGCCCGTGGCGGCGCCGAGCGACGAGGAGCGTGCGCAGCCGTACCTGTGGAGGTTCTGGCGGCACCTGCCGCGCCGGGGCCGGTGCGTGATCTTCGACCGGTCGTGGTACGGGCGCGTGCTGGTGGAGCGCGTGGAGGGGTTCTGCGCGCCGGGCGACTGGGGCCGGGCGTACCACGAGATCAACGAGTTCGAAGAGGAGCTGACCGAGGCCGGCGGGATCGTGGTGAAGGTCTGGCTGTCGATCACGCTGGAGGAGCAGCTCAAGCGGTTCCGCGAGCGGGAGCGCACACCGTACAAGCGGTTCAAGATCACGGCGGAGGACTGGCGGAACCGTTCGCGCTGGCCGCTGTACGAGCGCGCGGTGTGCGACATGGTGGACCGCACGTCGACGGACCACGCGCCGTGGCACCTGGTCGCGGCGAACGACAAGTACCACGCACGGGTGGAAGTGCTGGAGGCGATCTGCGGGGCGATCGAGCGGCGGCTGAAATGATGAGCGCATCACCGGCGCGGGCGAGACAGTTCGCGGCGGTGAGTTCTGTCTCGAGGGAGCCGAATGCGCGAGACGATTCGGCGAGAAAAGTGGGCGATACTGGACTCGAACCAGTGACCTCTACAGTGTCATTGTAGCGCGCTAGCCAACTGCGCCAATCGCCCTGGTTGTCGCCTGTTCGGGTTCGCCGAGCAGATCGGGGAAAGTGTAGCACCGTTGACGCAGCGGATCCGAACGGTCGTGGTTTCGCTCGATCTCAGAGCGAATGACCGCCGATCGGCGTCGATTGGCCACGTGTCTTCCGCGCAATACCTGCGGAACTTCCGGTGTACAGCGCGGCATGGTGGCGCGGTGCGTCGTTGCCAATGCGGCGAGCGACGACTAACCTACAGCCTCTGACGCCGCGATCGCGGATCCGGGCCGCCCACGCCCGGGGCGCTTCGTGGGGCGGGACAACGCGGATGAGAACCCGGAACGGACCAATCCGCCCGGCCGCGCCTTGCCAGTCGGCACCGTGGATGCCGCCGCTGTCAGTATTGCAGGTGTGAGCCGGAGCGGCCGAGCACGGTCCCGGCGGTTTGATCGAAGTCCCCAGTGACTCAGAAAGAGGAGTCTCTCATGCGTACGACGTTTCTGAACAAGTTTGCGATGTGCGGCCTGGCGGCCGGGATGGCGCTGGCCGGCGGCTGCCACACGCAGCAGCAGGTCCGCGAGCCGGAGCCGAAGCCCGAGCCCGTGGCCGACTGCAACTACGTGCCCGCCGTTCCGGCCGGCATGATCATGAACAGCCTGGCGTACCCGACGGGCGAAGTGGTGACCAGCGCGGTGGTGCTGCACGAGATCCGTCCGCGCGAGGCCCGCGCCAACCAGCCGTACTCGTACGAGGTGCACGTGACCAACCGCACCCGCGGGCGGCTGCAGAACGTGGTCGTCAAGGCCGACAACATGCAGAACCTGTCGGTGAGCCAGAGCAACCCGCAGGGCAACAAGGGCGCCGACGGCTCGATGACGTGGATCGTGGGCGACATGGGCCCCTGCGAGACGAAGGTGATCAAGCTGACGGGCACCGCGTCGAAGACGGGCACGTCGGGCAACTGCCTGACGGTGTCGTACAACAACACGCTGTGCGCCACGACGGCGATTGTTGAGCCGGCGCTGGTGGTGACCAAGACCGTGACGCCGGACGCGACCGTCTGCGACACGATCGTCGCCCGCTACGAAGTGAAGAACACCGGTACCGGCATCGCCGAGGGCGTGATGGTGAAGGACACCCTGCCCGCGGGTCTGACGACCGAGGCCGGCAGCAACATGGTGCAGCTGGACGCCGGCAGCCTGGCGGCCGGGCAGAGCAAGTTCGCGACGGTGAACCTCAAGGCCGCCAAGGCGGGTCGCTACGAGTCGGCCGCGTCGGCCTCCGCTTCGGGCGGGCTGAACGCCGAGTCGGCCAAGGCCGGCACGAACGTGAAGCAGACGGCGCTGGCGATCAGCAGCAAGTGCACGGGCAAGGCGTTCGTCGGCCGCGACATCACCTTCGAGTTCACGGTGAAGAACACCAGCGACACCCCGTCGACCAACACCGTGGTGTCGGCCACGATGCCGGCCGGCGCCTCGTTCGTCTCGGCGACGATGGGCGGCGGCATGGGCGGCGGCGGCGTGATGTGGAACGTCGGCACGCTCAACGCCGGCGAGAGCAAGGTGGTGGCGTTCACGGTCCGTCCGTCGGCGATCGGCTCCTACAAGTCGACCGCGACGGCCAACGCGACGTGCGCCACGCAGGTCGCCACCGAGTGCACCTCGGGCATCGAGGGCATCCCGGCGATCCTGGTCGAGGTCGTTGACAACCCCGACCCGATCGAGGTCGGCGGCGAGACCACCTACACCATCATCGTGACCAACCAGGGCTCCGCGACCGACACCAACGTCAAGGTCGTCTGCACGCTGCCCGACGGCCTGGCGTTCGTCGCCGCCGGCGGCGCGAGCAACGGCTCGTCGCAGGGCGCGCAGGTCGTCTTCGCCCCGATCGCATCGCTGGCCCCCAAGGCCACCGTCACCTTCACCGTCCGCGCCAAGGCCGTCAAGGCCGCCGGCGACGTCCGCTTCCTGACCGACGTCACCAGCGACCAGTTCAAGGCGCCCATCCGCGAGATGGAGTCCACGAACCTCTACCAGTAACCCGTTCGCCGGCGATCGCCGGCACCGGATGACGGTTCAGTTCGCGGCGGCGGGCCACACGGCCCGCCGCCGTTGTTTTTGGATCGCACGGCCCCGCCAAACTCCCCGACCACCTCGGCGCGGTCGGACACGGATCACACCAGCCCAGCCGTCTCCTCGAGCCCCATCATGAGATTGGCGTTCTGCACCGCCTGGCCGGAAGCGCCCTTGACCAGGTTGTCGATCGCGGCGACCAGCACCACCTTGCCCCCCACCACCCTGGCGTTGACGTGCACCCGGTTGGTGTGGCGCACGTCGCGCAGCGCCGGCGCATCGTCGCGGACGACCACGAACGGCTCGCGCTCATAGGCCCGGCGCAGCGCATCGGCGACCGTCGCTGTGTCGAGCCCGGGGCGGGCGGGGTCGGCGTAGATCGTCTCGAGGATGCCGCGCTCGATCGGGAGCAGGTGCGGCACGAACAGCACGCCGCGCTGTGCGCCCCCGCCGAGGGTGCGCAGGGTCTGGTCGATCTCGGGCTGGTGGCGGTGCACGCCGATGCCGTAGGCGGAGAAGTTCTCACCGGCCTCGACGAGGGTGAGGTGCGACTTGGGCTCGCGCCCTGCGCCGCTGGCGCCGCTCGCCGCGTTGATGATGATGCCCTCGGGGCGGATGAGCCCCGCCCCGACCAGCGGCACCAGCGCGATGCCCGCGGCGGTGGGGTAGCAGCCGGGGTTGGCGACCAGGCGGGCGGCGCGGACGGCGTCGCGGGCGTGCTCGGTCAGGCCGTAGACCGCGCCGGCCAGGCCGGGGGCGTCGGTGTGCGGGTGGCCGTAGGCGGCGGCGTACGCGACGGGGTCCTTGAGCCGGTACGCAGCGGAAAGGTCCACGACCTTGACGCCGCGGGAGAGCAGCGCCGGGGCGTGAACCATCGCGGCCTCGTGCGGCAGGCAGAGGAACGCGACGCGGCAGGCGGCGGCGATGGCGTCGTGATCGATGGGACGACACTGGGCAATGGCGGGGTCGATCCTGCCGGCCAGACGGGGAAACTCGGCGTCGATACGGGGTTGCTTCTCGCGCGCGGTGGCGAGGTAGGCGGCCCGCATGGAGGGGTGCCGCGCGAGTATCTCGATGAGCTCGAGCCCGGTGTAGCCGGTGGGTCCGAGGATGGCGGCTGGGACGGTGGACATGGCCGCAAGCGTATCGGGCCGTGGTCAGGGGCGGGCGGCGGCGCTGGGGAGCCCGGGCGCGCGGGTGACATCGGGGCCTTGCGCGGGCCTTGCCGCGGCGGATTGAACGGTGAAGATGCCGGACTGGCGCGCGATGACCGAGGCGGGGCCCCGGATTGAGAACTGCGGCGTGAGCTCGCGGAAGACCTCGACGATGAGGGTGTCGTCGGCGACCGGGCCGTGGCGCCAGGCGTCGACCGACTGCATGAGCGCGGCGGCGAACGACTGGCCGGGGCGGGCCGAGAGCAGCGC
>JAEUIX010000038.1 GCA_016794945.1 Phycisphaerae bacterium | reverse complement strand
CCGCCAGCGCCGAACCCTCGCGCTGCACCACCACGGGGATGCCCTCGATGCGCAGCGCCCCCTCGACCCGCGCCAGGTCGTCGTGCGACCGCGCGATCACCGCGAAAGCGCTCCAGGGCCCGGGCGCGTCGCCGGCCCGCTCGGCCAGGATCATCGAGGCGATCGTCTGCCCGTCCTGGCGGAACTCCGACAGCTCCACGCATTCCACGCCCGTGCCCGGCGGCGGCTTCTGCTTCGCCAGCACCCGGGCCCGCTCGATGGTCTTGTCCGCCCGGAACCGCCGCACGCACCGCCCGATGACCGCGTTGCCCACCGCGATGATCGGCGCCTGGCTGCGGTAGTTCTCCGTCAGCATGATTTCGCGCGGCTTGTAGTCGCTCCGGAACCGCTCCAGCGCCATCGGGTCCGCCCCGCGGAAGCCGTAGATCGCCTGGTCGTCGTCGCCCACCACGCACACGTCCGGCCGCCCCTTGGCAGGGAACAGCTCCGACAGCATGCTCACCTGCGCGGGGTTCACGTCCTGGAACTCGTCCACCACCGCGTGCCGGAATTCGCCCCGAACGATCGCCGCGGCCTGCGGGTCGCTTCGAAGCAACTCGATCGGCAGGGTGTTCAGGTCACCGAACGACAGCCACCCGCGTCGCCGGCACTCGGCGCGGAACAGCCCCGCCAGCCGGGCCATCTCCCGGAACCGCTCCATCTCGGCCTTCATCCGCCCGCGCTCGGCGGCGTCGGCCGCCTTGCCGCCCCGGGCCGGCTTGAGCTCGGCGAGCTGCAGCTCGGCGTGGGCCACCGCCGCCGCCGCGTCGATCGCCTTGTTGTCGAACACCTCCACCCACCCGGCGGCCTCGTCGCACAGCGCATCGAGCCCCTCGGCGCGCAGGCCGGCGAAGAGCCCGTGCTCCCCGATGAGCTCGCGCAGCAGCGTCAGACGCTGGGACCCGTCGATGAACTCCGGGGCCGAGGGCAGGCCCAGCGAGGCCGCGAACCGCGTGACCAGCCGCCTGCCGAGCCCGTGGAAGGTGTGCGCGTGCACGGCCTCGGCGGCGGCGGCGTGCGCACCCGAGAGCGCGCCGGCCAGCCGCTCCCGCAGCTGCCCGGCGGCCTTCACCGTGAACGTCAGGGCCACGATGCCGGACGGGTCCGCCCCGCGCTCGATCAGGCGCACGATGCGCCGGGTCAGCACGGCCGTCTTGCCCGAGCCCGGTCCCGCGATCACCGCCAGCGGCCCGTCGTCGTGCTCGACCGCCTGCCGCTGCGCCTCGTTCAGCTCGAACTGCTTGCTCACCGCCGCCCTCCCGTTCACGCGCCGTCGCGCACCCGCATGTAGAAGTGGACCGCCGTCGAACCGTACTCGTGCGTCTCCGGCCCGCGGCAGCCGGGAATGACCAGGTCGGCCTTCTCGCCCGTCGGCGCGGCCTCACGGACCTTCTCGCGGACGGACGGATCCGGCGCACCGCCGCCGTCGGCCCCGCCGCCCTTGTCCTTCCATTCGCGCGGGTCCAGCGCCTCCATCACGTCGCCCTCGTCGTCGACGAACCGCGTGCGCCGCGGCCGCTCGTGCTCGCGACCGCCCTGCTTGTGCTTGCGCCGGCGCGGCGCCGGCACGCCCTCGGTCGCGGCGGCCCCGGGCGCGTCGACCTCGATCAGGAACGGCCACGGCGTGCGGATGATGACGAACCCGGTGTCGCTCAGCAGCGGCGCCAGCGCCGACGCCTGATCGCGCACGCGCTGCCACCCCAGCCGCTGGCGGACCAGCGGGTACGGCGGGTCGAAGAACACCACGTCGGTCGGCCGGGGGCACCGCGCCGGCACGCTCAGCCCCAGCGCATCGCCCCGCACCACCGTGCTGCGCGCCGCGCACCCCAGCGCCTCGATGTTCCGTCGGAGCATCGCCTCGGCGTCCTTGTCCTGGTCCACGAACAGGCACGACGCGGCCCCGCGGCTGAGCGCCTCCAGCCCGATCGCGCCGCTGCCGGCGAACAGATCCACCACCGCCGCCCCCTGCAGCCGCTGGCCGAGCATGCCGAACACCGATTCCTTCACCCGGTCGGGGATCGGGCGCGTGGTGAAGCCGTCGGGGGCCAGGATCTTGCGCGAGCGGTACTCGCCGGCGATGATGCGCATCGTGCAAGGGGAGCACGCCGGGGGCCAACTGTCAAGCCCCGCACCCCGTGCCGCCCCTTCAGCGGATCTCGTAGACAGCGACCGGCGGCCGCTTCAGGCCGCTGATCACGCGCCACAGCGGCTGCCCCGGGGCGTCGCGCAGCCACCGGCGGAACTGCCCGCGACGGTCCTCGTGGTACAGGTCCAGTGCCGGCCCCCCCACGAACACCGCCCGGTGGATCAGCAGCAGATCCTCGCCCGCGTACTCCGCCTCGGCCGCCACGCCCGCCATCGCCTCGACCAGCGTGCCGAACAGCCCCGCGTCGTGCCGAAGGAGCACGTCCGCGTCGCGCCACAGGTAGTACCGACGCTTGGTCGGGCTCGCACCCGGTTCGTCGTAACGCTCGCGCAATCGCTCCACAACCCCCCCACGCCCTTCGATCGTCGGCCGAACCCGCTCGCCCCGGGGCAACGCCCGCTCCAGATGATGGCAGAACGCTTCCAGCGTGCGCACCACCGCGCCGGGAATCGGCCATACCTCCGTGTCGGCCATGCCCCGAAGGTGCCGGCCCAGGTGTAGAGAGAACCGCTCAGCCGCCGCAAGATTGCGCGTCCACGCCGCCAAGTGATGCTCCTCGAGCATCGCCTCTGCCGACGCGGTCCACCGCTGGGTCTGCTCGAGCGCGAACTGAGGCGAAGAGATGGTCATGGCCGCCTTCCCCACGAACCGGGCCTGCCCTCTCCGTCCCGACTTCTTGCCCCGCCGCGGCGCCACACCACGCGCCACGCTCTCCGGGGCAACCCACGCTCTGGAATTGTGCCTCACATCGGCGTCGCCGCCCAATAAACACGCAGGTATTCGAACGCGAACGACCGAAACCGGGTTTCCCCTACCCGCGGGCACGACCGGCGCCGGTGGCGGTTCACCATCTGTCAGCCCGCTACCGAACCGGGGCCTCGTCGAGTGATCGGGTCCGAGTGCCCTGCGCCGAGTCGTACGTGATCTCCATCGCTTCGCGCACCAGCACGATCCAATCCGGAGTCGTCACGGTGACCGGCGGGTCGAATCGCGTAAACGGGGCCGAAGCGCCCGTCACCGAGAGCGTCGCCCTCCCGCGTTGCAGCGCGATGAC
>JAEUIX010000020.1 GCA_016794945.1 Phycisphaerae bacterium | reverse complement strand
CGGGCGTCCTGGGTGAGCGGGTCGATGACGGGGAGCAGCGCCTTGGCGTACTCGACGCGGAACTGGAGGCTGACTTCGTTGCACTGAAGCGGGCGGAGGATGGCCGAGCGGGCGGCCTTGATGGCCTGGTCGTCGCCGGTGAGACCCGGGCGGTGCTGCTCGACGTGGGCGGTGATGGCCGCGCGGGCGGTGGAATCGATGTTCGCCGCCGCGGCGGTGGCGCAATCGAGGCCCTGGGCCAGCGCGGCGCCGCGGGGGGCGAGGGCGAGCAATCCGGCGACACAGGTGATGATCAGTCGTTGCATAGCGGTCGCTGCCGGTGCTGGAGGGGGCCGGGGGCCCGGGAGGGGGAAGAGGCCGGGGCGAACGTAGCCGCGGCGCGGGGAGGGGTCAACGCGGCGGATCAGCCGCCGCCGGGCTGTGGCATGCCCTGTTCCTGCATCATCTTCATCATGATGGGCGCCATGCGCTGCATGAGTTGGGCGTTGAAGGCCTGCTCGGAAGCGATCTTGCCCGACTCGACGTCTCGCGCGAGGGAGGCGAGGACGTCGCCGAGGGGCTTGATCATGGGGAGCATGGGGGCGACGATGGCGGACTTGGCGTCGGGGAAGAAGATGAGCCACTTGCCGCCTTCGAGGACGAGGTCGTTGGGGGTCTCGGTGGGGCCGGGGTTGCGCGGGGAGGCCAGGCCGGAGTTGCCGGAGATGGTGATGTCGTAGTCGGCGCCGGTGCGCTTGAGGTCGGCGGTGAGGCCGTCGGCCATGGCGCCGACCGGCCCGCCGCCCATGGGGCCGGAGGCGGTGATGGCGCTGAGCGTCTTGCCGAACTTGGCCTGGCAGGCCTTGTCGAGATCGAGGGCGGACTTGCCGACGGCGGCCATGGTTTCCAGCGTGGACTTGCCCGAGGGGGACTCGGCCTTGATGAACTGCATGGCGGCGGCCAGATCGCCCTTGCGCATGGCCTCGTGGTACTGATCGAGCATGGCGCGGACGGCCGATTCGGGGTCGGCGGCGGGCGCCGGGGCACCGCCGGCGGCGGGGGTGGGCGCGGCGTCGCCTCCGGCGGGCGATGCGGCGGCGATGGGCGCGTTGTACGAGCCTTCGCCGAGGTTCTTGAGGATGCCCTTGATGCGCTCGACGCGGGTCTGGACGGTCTCGTTGCGGTCCTTGACGGCGTCGTAGGCGTCGATGGCCTGGGTGTAGAACTCGCGGGCCTCCTTGAGCGCGGCGTCGGCGGCCTCGTTGGCGGCGGCGGCGTCGGCCTTGAGTTTCGCGGCGTCGGGAAGCGCGGGGGTTGTCCCGGCCAGGAGCGTCAGCACCGCGGCGAAGGCCTGATGGCCCCGCCATTGGTCGGCGGCAAGATCGGCGGAGGACTGCAGCACGGAGCCCACGGCGAGTTGCGCCGCGGAGCGGTCGCTGTCGGCATCCTTCAGCGCCTTCTTGGCGGCGGCCAGCGCGTTGCGGTAGCCGGTCACGGCGCGACCGCCGGCCGCGGCGACGTCGCCGGAACGGAAGGCGGCGATCTCGCCGACCATGCGGGTGATGGCGCTGGCGGCCTCGGCGGCGGCGGCGCGGCTCTCCGCGGCGTCCTGCTTGGCGAGATCGCCGCGGGTGGCGACTTCGCGCTTGCGGGCCTCGGTGAGGGATCGCTGCGTGGCGAGGGAGTCGATTTCGGTCTGGAGGCCGGCGACGAGGGGGGTGATCTGATCGGCGTCGGCGTGCTTGTAAGCGGCCTGGCGGTCGAGTTCATCGGCTTGCCGGGAGAGCTTGGCCGACTGCTCGGTCAGTTCGAGGCCGCGGGTGGCGGAGACATCGGCGGCCTGGCGGCGGAGGGCGTTGGCCTGCTCGCGGAGCTGCTTGGCCTGTGCGGCGAGGTCGGCCGCGGCCTTGATCAGGTCGGCGTGCTGGCGTTCGGCGGTGGCCTTCTCGGTCTTCTTTGCCGCGGCGGCGCGGTCGATCACGGCGATCTGATCGTCGAGGGTCTTGAGCTGGGGGGCGGGGTCGAAGGAAGCGGACGCGGCTGCGGCGGCGGAGCGAGCGGAGTAGATGTTCAGCTGAGCGCGGAGTCCGGCGAGCATGTTGAGCGCGGCCCGCTGGTGATCGGCGGCGGTGGCGGCGTCGAGATCGGCGATGCCGGCCAGGCCGCGGCTTGTGAGCAGGTTGGCGGCGGAGGCGGTGCCCGGGGATGGGGCGTCGGTGAATGACTTGACGGCGTCGATGACCTGCTGGAAGCCGGCGCGCCGATCGCCGGGGAACGGGGCGATCCTTCCGCCCTCAGCGGTGAGCGCGCCGAGGCGTTCGGTGGCGGTGCGGATGGCGGAGCGGGCGGGGTCGTCGCGGCCGCAGGCGCCGAGACCGGCGGCGAGTGCGAGGGCGAGGGCGGCGAAGCGGCGTGCGGTCGGGTGGTTCATCGGTGGCTCACGAATCGGGGGCACCCCGGAGGGGATCGAAGGTCGGCGTCGGGGCCGCGCGGGCGGCCCGGCGGCGCGGAGGAATGTACCACAAACCGGTCAACGGCCGGCGGGCGTGGGCTCGGACTTGGGGGGCGTGAGAGCACGGAAGGGCTGGTAGTCGAAGGCGTAGTCCGGGCGCGGCTTGAACATGGCGCGGATCCAGGCCTCGGCGGCCTGGAAGCGGCGGTCGGCGGAGGATCGGAAGAGGGGCTTCCAGGCGTCGGAGGGCGCGCCCGGGACGCCGCGCATGACGACGGGGTGGCGAGCGGCGGCGCTGTCGCGGGTCATGGCCATCTGAAGGAACACGGACCGCTCGGGGAACTCCCAGTCGACGAGGGGCCTGTCGTCGGCGGTACGGAAGCGCTCGAGGATGTAGAGGTTGGTGAAGACAGTGGCGTCGCTGTTGGGCTTGGCCGTGGCGAAGACGAGTCGTCCGGCCTCAGCGCCGCCGTGGCATGCGGTGGTGGCGCAGAAGTTCATGAGGATGGGGCGGTGTACATCGTCGCGGAAGCGGCGGATGGACTCCGGGGCGTCGATGACGCGGACCTGGGGGTAGAACTCGCGGGCGCGGAGGCGGAACATGAGGTCCAGCGCCTCGGCGGGGGACTGGCGGAGGATCGCGTCGCGCCCCTCCCGGGTGGCGGGGATGAGGGGGTGGCCGGCGTACTTGTCGATGAGGGCCTGCAGGACGTCTCTGGAGATCGACATCTGGGGCGGGCGAGCCAGATCGACCTCGAAGACCTTCATGAGGTTGATCTGCTCTGCACCCAGGAGCGGCACCGCGGCGGCGGCGGGGCCCGGCGTTGCGGGCGGCGGCGCGACGGGGGCCGGAGCGTCGGGCCTGGCGGCGCGGTCGCGCAGCTCGATGAGGCGGTTGACCTGGGCCTGGGTGCGCTGGACCTGGGCGTTGTTGGGGAAGCGTGCCCGCAGCGCGTTGATCTCGGCGCGAGCGAGGTCCAATTCGGAGCGGGCGATGAGCCAGTCAACGATCTGGATGATGCCGGGGGCGTCGGTGTCGTCGACCTGGCGGCGCATCTCCTGGTAGCGTTCGAAGTTGGTGGGGAGGATCTTGTAGCGTTCGAGCGTGTTGGCGGCGAAGGAGGTCGAGATGCCGGCGATGCGCAGGACGATGATCTCGGGCGTCTGCTGGATCAGCGTGCCGGAAAAGACACGACCGTCCTTGAGGTAGATCACGACCTCGCGCCCGAGGGGCGACGCCGGCGGGGCCGGGG
>JAEUIX010000007.1 GCA_016794945.1 Phycisphaerae bacterium | reverse complement strand
TACATGTCCCTCTGGTACGACGTCCCCGGCGCCCAGGTCATCTGGGGCGGCCACGACGCCGGCTACCCCCGCGCCTCGCGCCCGGCCGGCCTCGTCCGCGAACTCGACGCCGCGCTCGGCGTTCACCCCACCTTCCACAACGACTTCAATTGCGCCTGGTGGCACCCGCCGGCCGTCGAAGCCCTCACCGCCGGTCTGCACACCGGTTCGAGACGCCGCTCGGACGCCCTCGCCCACCTCCTGCGGCGCGTGCCGCATTGGAACCTGCTCATGACGGTCCTCTCCGAGGGCCACTCCGCCGGCGAGATGTTCTGGCACGGCCTGGCCTCCCCGGACCACCCGCTCGCCCGCACGCCCACCGCCGATCTCTGCCGCGCCCGCCTCATCGACGTCTATCGCGAGCTCGACGCCGCTCTGGGCCGCATTCTGGACCTGCTTCCCGCTGACGCTGCGGTCATGGTCGCGTCGGTGCACGGGATGGAGGTCAACCACTACGACGTCCCGAGCATGGCCCTGCTCCCCGAACTGCTCTACCGCGCCAACTTCAACCGCGCCCGACTTCAACCCGCCTCCCCGCGCGCCATCCGCCGCTGGAAACGCGCCGGCTGCCCCCCGGTCATCCCCGCCGCCCACCACCAGTGGGACGACTGGCTCCGCCTGCACTTCGGCCCTCAGTCCCTCAGCACCCGCTGGCGCGAGTTCCGCATCGCCCGCGGCTGGCGCCGCCCCGCGCGCCGCGTCGAGGACCCCACCGTCCCCATCCCGCCCGAGGACCCACGCCCGCCGGAAGCCATCGACGAGCCCCGCTGGGAACTCACCTGGCAGCCCACAGTCTGGTACCGCGACGCCTGGCCCCGCATGCGAGCCTTCGCCGCGCCGCTCTTCTACGACGGCCGCGTCCGAATCAATCTGGCCGGACGCGACCGCGACGGCCTCGTCAGCCCCGACGACTACCCCGCAGCGCTCGCCTGGGTCGAGTCGATTCTCCACGCGTGTCGCGACGTCCGCTCCGGCCGGCCCGCCGTTGAGTCCATCACCCGCCTCCGCCAATCCGACCCGCTCTCCAGATCCGGCACCGACGCCGACCTGCTCATCACCTGGAACCCAGGGGTCGATGCCATCGCCCACCCGGATCTCGGCGTCATCGGCCCCGTCCCGTTCCGCCGCACCGGCGGGCACACCAGCCGCGGCTTCGCCTGCCTCGCCGGCCCCGGCGTCTGTCCCGCCGATCTCCCCCAGCGCGACGCCCTGGGCCTCACCGCTGAACTCGCCGACCTCCTCCGTGCCGCGACCGCCGGCGCACCGCCCGCGGCGTCCCACGCCCCCGACCTTGCCGCCGCCGGACACTGACCCGACGCACGTCCCAGAACTTCCCCCGCACCGCGCCGCGCGGTTTCTCCGCCCCACGCGCGCCGATCCGCCCGGCCCGCCGCTATCTCCCACGCCGACCCTCCACCCGCCGTCGGCGTGGAGGTCGCCGTGCACCACCCGAAATCCCGCGGCCTGTCGGTACACTCCCTCGTCCTCTCCGCGGCGGCCTGCGGCTTCGCAGGCCAGACCATCATGGAAACCGCCTCCGGCAAGGCCGATCTCTTCCCCGCCACCGCGTGCTCGTGGATCGACGCGCAGCTGTCCGCCGGTTCCAAGGGCCGCGCTGCGCTCAACCAGTTCCTCATGCGCGTCTACGCCGAGCCTTTGCGCGCCTACGTCCTCGGTTCGTCCTTCCGCGCCTTGGGCGAGGCCGACGACATCATCAACGGCTTCTTCGCCAGCCGCCTCGGCCGAGACGATTTCGTCCCCGCCTGGCGGTCCTCGGGCCTGCGCCTCCGCCGCTGGCTCATGAACGCCATGTGCTTCTACTGCCGCGAGCTGGCGCACCAGTCCGGCCGGCGTGCCCTTGGCGGCGAAGCTTCCGACCGCCCCGACCCTATCGCCGCCGATGCCGAACGCGACCTCGAACGCTCCTTCGCCCGCTCCGCCGTCCGCGCCGCCATGGACATGGCGCAAGCCGATCTCACCGCTCGCGGCCTCGGCCAGCACTTCGAACTCTTCCGCCGCTACGCGCTCGACGGCGACTCCTGCCAGTCCCTGGCCAAGGCCCTGGGCATCGACCCCGCTCGCGCCTGGGTGATGATCCGCACCGCCCAGCGCGCGTTCTCCCGCGCCGTCAGCGAGGTCGTCGCTCAGGACGGCGCCGCCCCCGCCGATGTCCCCGCCGAAATCACACGCCTCATCAACACGCTCGGCCGCTGATCCGACCCTGCGCCCATGAACGACGAACGCACCAGCCTCGATCTCCTGCCCGACGCCGCCGCCCAGCGACTGCTCGGCCTGGCCGCCGGCGGCGTCGCCCCGGACGCTCCCCTGGTCGCACTCATCGAACGACTCGAACGCCCCGACGCCCCCGCCTGGCTCGCAGAATGCCTCGCCCAGGAGCCCCTCTCGCTCATCGCCGGCCCGGCCCGCGGCCGGCTCGCCGACCACACGCCGCTCGAAGACCTGCAGCGGCTCAAACGCCGCAGCAAACGCCTCCTGGCGTCATCCTCCGCCGATCACGACCGTCTCCGCGCCGCGCTCGGCTATTTTTTGGCCGTCGGCCTCGCCCTTGCCCGGCACGGCCAGCTCATCTCCAGCCGCCCGCGGCCCATCGTCGATGGTTCCATCGTCGATCTCGCCTCCGCCCTCCCGCCGGACTGGGCCGCGGCGCTCGAAGCCGCCATCCAGCCGCCCCCCGCCGCGTAACCGCCCGCGCCCGCGGCGATTTGCTACGCTCCGCGCATGGCACGCACCCGCGACAAACTCCACCTCGCCGATTGGATCAGGGCCAACGCGCGGCACATGGTCCCGCCCGTGAGCAACCGCCAGCTCTTCGCCCACGCCAGGGACGTCATCCTCTTCGTCTCCGGCGGTCCCAACACCCGCAACGACTACCACGTCAATCCCACCGAGGAGCTCTTCTATCAGATCAAGGGCGACATCGCCGTCCGCATCCGCCCCCTCGACGGCTCCAAGCCCCGAGACGTCATCATCAAGGAAGGCGAGCTCTACCTCCTGCCGCGCTGGGTCCCGCACCGCCCCCAGCGGCCCGCCGGCACCTTCGGCCTCATCGCCGAGTTTCCCCGCGGCTTCGACGCCAAGGGTCGCCCGCAGAAAGACGCCCTGCGCTGGTACTGCCCCAAGTGCGATGAACTCGTTCACGAGGCCCGCTGGATCCTCCGCAAGATCGACCAAGACCTTCACAAGATCATGAACAACTTCTGGGACGGCCCCGCCCGCCGCCGCACCTGCAAGGCCTGCGGCCACGTCATCCAGCGCGCCGGCGCCATCGAGGTCAGGGGCGGCAAGGTCCGCGCAGCCCGCGCCCCGGCCAAGCGCCGCGCCCGGTGATCCCCCGCGCTCCGCGCCGCTCGCCGTCCCGCCCCTCAGCACGCAGGTCTTCGCTGCCGCCTTCCCCCTCGCGTCTCGCGACTCCTTTCCCCGCTCTGCTCCGTCCATGCGCATCGACCTGCACACCCACATCCTCCCCGAGCGCTGGCCCTCCTGGACCGAGCGCAGCGGCTACGCCGGCTGGGTCGAACTCGCCCACCACGCCCCCGGCTGCGCCCGCATGGAGCAGACCAAGCCCGACGGCTCCCGCACCTTCTTCCGCGAGATCGGCTGCAACTGCTGGGACCCCGCCGCACGCATCCGCGACATGGACCGCACCGGCGTCACCACCCAGGTCCTGTCCACCGTTCCGGTCATGTTCAGCTACTGGGCCAAGCCTGCTGATGCGCTCGATCTTTCCCGCCTGCTCAACGATCACATCGCCGATGTCTGCCGCCTCCCGGGCGGCCGCTTCCTCGGCCTGGGCACGATTCCCCTCCAGGAGCCCGATCTCGCCGTCCGCGAACTCGAACGCTGCGTCCGCACGCTCAACCTCCGCGGCGTCCAGATCGGCACCCACGTCAACGAGAAGAACCTCGACGATGAATCCCTCCGCCCCGTCTTCCAGGCCGCCGCCGACCTCGGCGCCGCCGTCTTCATCCACCCGTGGGACATGCTCGCCCGCCAGCGCATGACCCGCTACTGGCTCCCCTGGCTCGTCGGCATGCCCGCCGAAACCTGCCTGGCCATCTGCAGCGTCCTCATGAGCGGGCTGCTCGACCGATTCCCGACGCTGAGGCTCTGCTTCGCCCACGCCGGCGGCTCCTTCCCCGGCACCGTCGGCCGCATCGAGCACGGCTTCGAGGCCCGCCCCGATCTCTGCGCCGTCGACACCCGCACCTCCCCGCGCGCCCACCTCGCCCGCGACGGCCGCCCCGCCCGCCTCTGGGTCGATTCGCTTACGCACGACCCCGACGCCCTGCGCCTCGTCGTCAACCTCTTCGGCGCGCCCCGCGTCGCCCTCGGCAGCGACTACCCATTCCCCCTGGGTGAAGACCGCCCCGGCGCCATGATCGACGCCATGCCCGACTGGTCCGCCGACCAGCGCCGCCACCTGCTCGCCGGCGCCGCCTTGGCCTTCCTCGGCCTGCCGGGCAAGGATGCCGCACCATGACCGCCCAGCCCCCGGCGCTCCAGACCGACGAACGCTTCGCCCGCGCCCTCGACGAGCGCGACCCGCTCCGCCGCTGCCGCGACCTGTTCGTCATCCCCCCGGCCTCCGCCGCCGTCGCCGGCCAGGCCGACGCCGCGCTCGACCCCTCCGTCGATCCCGCCGCGCCCTGCGTCTACCTCACGGGCAACTCCCTGGGCTGCATGCCCCGCGCCGTGCCCGTCGCCATC
>JAEUIX010000002.1 GCA_016794945.1 Phycisphaerae bacterium | reverse complement strand
AATCCCCACGGCCTGCCGCTGGGCCTGCGGAACGTCGGCGTGCGTCATCGTCGCCGGGTGGGTGACGAGGGTTTCGATCGATCCCACGTGCTCGACGAGCGAACAGAGGCGGACCGAACGCAGGAAGCTCAGGCTCGCCGGCACGCCGCCGGCGAGTTCGAACGACAGCACGCCCCCGTGCAGACCGCCGAGGTGCTGGCGTGCGGCCAGGCCGGCTTGGGGGAAGGACTCGAGCCCCGGGTAGTTGACCCGCCGAACGCCAGGGTGCCGCTCCAGCCAGCGGGCGACCCGCAGCGCGTTGCTCGAGTGCCGGCGCAGCCGCAGCGGCAGCGTCCGAAGCCCGCGCAGCGTCAGCCACGCGTTGAACGGAGATTGAATGGCCCCCGTCGACTTGCGGATGAACCGCACGCGCGACAGCAGCGCCTCGTCGCGGGTCACCAGCGCCCCGCCCAGCGCCGCCGAGTGGCCCTCGATGTGCTTGGTGGTGGAGTAGACCGACACATCGGCGCCCAGGTCCAGCGGGCGCTGGAGCACCGGCGTCAGGAACGTGTTGTCCACCGCCAGCAGCACGCCCGCGGCCCGCGTGATGCGTGCGACCGCGCCGATGTCGGTCAGGGCCAGCGTGGGGTTCGCCGGACTCTCGATGAACACCAGGCGCGTGCGGGGGACGATCGCCGCCGCGATATCCGCGGGCCGGGAAGCGTTGACGAAGGTGCAGCCGATGCCGAAGGGCGCAAGCACCTGCTGCAGCAGGCGCACGGTGCCGCCGTAGATCGCGTCGCCGAGCACAACGTGGTCGCCCGCGCGAAGGGCGGCCAGCAGCAGGGCGGTCTCGGCCGCCAGGCCGGTGGCGAACGCGCACGCGGGAAGGGCCCCCTCCAGTTCGCCCAGCGCCGACTCGAGTTCGCTCACTCCGGGGTTCGAGACCCGGGAGTACGCGTGGTCCACCGGATCCCCGACCCCGGACTGCCGAAACGTCGTTGACTGGATGATGCCCTCCACCAGCGGGGCGCCGGGATCCCGATGCCGCCCGGCGTGCAACGCCAGGGTGTCGCCTCCCGTCCCAGGGGACGGTTCGTGGCCGGTACTGGACGCCGAGAACGATTGGGTGTACGCCGACATGCCGTGAACTCCTCACGGCATCAAGCAGGGCTTCGAGACGCGGCAAGCACGGCGACCATCGCCGACTCTTTGTCCGGGGCTCGCGGGCAGCCATCCGAACCGCATCGCCCCGGAACTCCGGGGCAGGCCTCGGCACCGCGATCGATCGGAAGACCGTCGACTCGGTTGCCGCCCGGCTGCAAAGGCCCGCCGGGTCTCTTGATGCTTCCAGCAGTGTATCCGGATGAATGGATGACTCAAGCGGCGTCCGCGCCGATGGCGCCCGTCCCGGGCGGTGGAGGCGCCGCAGCGCATCTCTGGGAACATCCGCCGGGCGGGCCAACGATGCGACAGGCCTTCGGAGCATGCGATGAACATCCTCATCCTCGGCGGCACCGGGTTCCTCGGCCCGCACACGGTCGAGTACGCCCTGTCGCGCGGGCACAGACTGACGCTGTTCAACCGCGGAAAGACCCGGCCGGAGCTGTTTCCCCAGGTCGAGAAGCTCCGGGGCGACCGCGACCCGGCCAAGGGCGACGGGCTCAAGGCGCTCGACGGCCGGACGTGGGACGCGGTGATCGACACCTCGGCCTATATCCCCAGTCGCACGCGGGCCTCGTCGGCGGCGCTGGCCAAGGCGTGCAAGTTCTACGTGCTGGTCTCGACGATGTCGGTCTACGGGGACGTGAGCAAGCCGGGCATGGACGAAACGGCGCCCGTCGCGACGCTCCCGAAGCCGGACGACGAGACGCTCACGCCCGAGACGTACGGCGCGCTGAAGTACCTGTGCGAGCGTGAGGTCGAGCGGGCCATGCCCGGGCGCGTCGCGTGCGTGCGCCCGAGCCTGATCGTCGGCCCGGGCGACCCGACGGACCGCTTCACCTACTGGGTATGGCGCACCGGCCACGCCGGTGGTCGCCTGCCGGCCGAGGTGCTCAGCCCGGGCGACCCCGCCGAGTGCGTGCAGTTCATCGACGTTCGCGACCTGGGCCGCTGGCTGGTCACGCTGGTGGAGGATGGGCACGCCGGCGTCTTCAACGCGCTGGGCCCCAAGGGCACCCTCACCATGCAGGAATTCCTGCACGGCTGCAAGGTCGTGACGGGCAGCCGGGCGGAGTTCCGCTGGGCGTCCGACGCTTTCCTGGAGAAGCAGGGAATCGCCGCGTGGACGGACATGCCGATGTGGGTGACCAGCGCTCCGGATTCACGCGGCATGCAGCGGGCCCGTGGCGACCGGGCGTGGGCGATGGGGCTGACGCTCCGTCCGGCGGGCGACACCATCCGGGATACCTGGCAATGGTGCGGCACGCGGCCGGAGGACTACCGGTTTCGCGCCGGGCTCACGCCCCAGCGCGAAGCCGAGGCGCTGCGGGCGCTCGGCGGCAACCACGGCTGAGGGTCACCGGGCCGCGACGGTGAGCGTGGCCTTCGCCTGGCGCGGCGCCTGGCGGTGCAGTGTGCGGGCACGGTGGGCCGACCAGTCCTTCACGCGGAGGTCGGGCGAATCCGGCCCGGTGTGCACGCGCAGGATGTCGTAGGTGTTGTCGCGCTGGGCCGGGGTGAACCCGGCGTCGCGGATGAGCCGGCAGATGACCGGCTCGTCGAGGCAGTAGGTGGTGCCCGCCGACGAGACCACGTTCTCCTCCATCATCACCGAGCCCATGTCGTTGGCGCCCCAGGCCAGGGCCACCTGGCCGATGTGCGGGCCCATGGTCACCCACGAGGCGCCGATGGAATAGATGTTGTCCAGGAACAGGCGAGACACCGCCTGCGTCCGCAGATACTCCGCCGCGCCCGACATCCGAACGCGCTTGCCCAGCAGCGGGTGGTCGTGCTTCGCGGCCGAGCCGTCGAGTCGCGCCGCCAGGTCGCCGGGGAACGGCTGGCCGATCTCGGCGGGGTCGCCGCCCCAGTCGGGCACGCGCCCCAGCGGCGTGTTCTCGCGCTGGAACGGCCAGCTGATGAACGACACGTAGTGGCCCATCGGCGTTGCCCGGTCCTTGGCGCGGGCCGACTCTTCCAGCACGCGGTCCTGCCACCGGCGGACCAGGTGCATGTGGTGCACCCGATCGGCCAGCCCCTCGACGTGCCCGAACATCATGGTGGCGCTGGTGAACATCCCGAGGCTGTGGGCCACGTACATGCAGGTCAGCCACGCCTCGGCGTCGCACTTGCCCAGACCGATGCGCTGACGCACCGCCGGTGCGAAGATCTCGCCGCCGCCGCCGGGCAGCGAGTCCAGCCCCGCCTCGCGCAGGCGCAGCATGACGTGGCGGATCTTGGCCTCCAGCGAGCCGCCCGGCGGGTCGAAGAAGTGCACGAACTCGATGAACTCCGGCGGGCTGAACGCGTGCACGTGCACCGCGGGGAACTTCCGCTTGATCGAGGACAGCAGCTCGACGTACCACTCCAGCGGCAGCGCGGGGTTCATGCCCCCCTGCATGAGGATCTGCGTGCCCCCGATCGCCACCAGTTCGGCGATCTTGTCGTGGATCGCCCCGTGCGAGAGCGTGTACGCGTCCGCTTCGTCGCCGTCGCGCCGGAAGGCGCAGAACGTGCACCGGGCGTTGCACACGTTGGTGTAGTTGATGTTCCGGTCGATGATGTACGTCCGCAGCCGGTCGCCGTGGATCGTGCGGCACCGGGCATCGGCGTACCGGCCCAGCAACGTCCCGGGCGCTGCACGCAACAGCTCCAGTCCCTGCTCCGGCGTGAGACGGGCCTGCCCCGCGGCCACGGCCTCCAGCAGGCCGGTGTCGGTGGCGGTCAGGTGCGGGTGCTCGGGCAGTGGCTGCATGACGGCTCCGGGAGAACAGCATTCCCTCGAACTTTCAATCCTATCTGAAACTCTCCGCGTTTTCCGGCAAGCGATCGGTTCTCGCGCCGCCCTGCCCAAACAGGGGGTGCCCCGCACCCTCCAGCACCCTTCACCCACGCCCGAGAACGGTCGATGTCACCCCCAGGCGCCCGACGTGGTCGGGGCCGATAGGACCGCGCGCCATGAACAAACCTCACATTTCTCCTGCACTGGCACAACTGCGGGGCTGGGTCACGCTCCTGGCGGCGGCGGTCGCGATCAGCGCCGTGGTGCAGATGACCGTGTTCGCCTTTGCGAACTACACCGAAGCCCGTTGGACCGAATCGCGCCCCGATCCCGCTCAGGCCAACGCCGCCGTGGTCCTTCCGCCCGGCATGCCGGGTGCTCCCGCTGCCCGGCCGCTGCCCGCATCGCCGACCAGGGCGCTCGGCGCGGGAGATGCCAATCTGCGCGGCCTTTCCCGGTTGTCCGCCGCCGTCGGGGTTGTCGCCGTTTTCGGGCTGGCGATCTTCACGATCGTCGGCGTCGTGGTCGCGGCGGGCGGCGCGGTTCCCGGCGTGGAGCGGGCTGTCAATTCCGCGGTGTGGGCGGTGATCCTCGCGTTGATCTGCGTGCCCTGGGCGCAGCTGCTCAGGGGCGAAGCGTTCCCCGGCGTCTTCAGCACGTACGAATCGCTCGTTGCGGCCGTGGAGAACCCGGCCGCCGCCGGCGGCGGCTGGGCCATGGCGTGCCGGTTCGTGCTGCTCCCCATCGCCGGGCTGACCGGAGCGCTGGTCGTCGCGTGGCAGTTCCGGTCGGGCGTGGACCGCGGCATCGTGCTCGAATCGATGAGCGAGCTGGAAGCGGCGATCGAGCGTGAAATGGCGGAGGTTCGAGCCAAGGGCGGCGGCGGGGTGGGCGGGGTGCGGGCCGTTGGCGCCCTCAACCGGGCTCTGGGCGATGTGCAGACGGCCGGCGTGCCGCCGATGGCGGCGCCGATGAAGCTCGCCGCCGGTGCGGAATCGATGAGCGATGTTCCGATCTCCGGCTCGCTGCTGCGGAGGCCGGGTAATCAGGGGCCCGTGGGCGGTTCGGGCCCGATGCAGCCGCCCCGCTGACGTCTCGGCCCGGCGACGGGACGGGCGGCCTGCGGTTCACGCCGGACCCCGGCGCTCAGCCCCGCGGATGATGGGCACGGTGCACATCCTTCAGGCGCGAGCGGTCCACGTGGGTGTACACCTGCGTGGTGCCGATGTCGGCGTGCCCGAGCAGTTCCTGGACCACGCGCAGGTCGGCCCCTCCGGCCAGCAGGTGCGTGGCGAACGAATGGCGCAGCACGTGCGGGTGCACGTGCTGCAGGCCCGCGAGCCCCGCGTACCGCCGGACCAGCTGCCACACCGCGACACGCTCCAGCGGGCGACCCGTGCGGGAGAGCAGCAACCGCCCCGCGTCGCGTCCGGGCGCGGCGAGCAACGCGCGACCGTCGTCGAGGTACCGTTGCGTCGCCTGCATCGCGGGCTTGCCGATCGGCACGAGGCGCTGCTTGTCGCCCTTGCCGTTGACCAGCACCACGCCGAGCGTCGGCTTGACGTCGTCGACGCACAGCAGGCACACCTCCGTCGCGCGCAGGCCGCACGAGTACAGCAGGTCCAGCAGCACCCGATCGCGCAGCCGCAGCGCGCCCTCAATGCCCCCGTTCCGCGTCCCGGCGGCGGTCGGCGCCTTCGGCGCGCTCAGCGGTGCTTCGATCAGCGCCTTGACCTGGCGCGGCGAGAGCACGTGCGGCAGTTTCTTCCAGCGCGTCGGCCGGTCCAGGTGATCGGCCGGGCTGGATTCCAGCCGACCCGTCGCCACCAGGAACCTGAAGAACACCTTGATCGTCGCCAGATGCCGAACCACCGACGACCCGGCCAGTGATTTCTCCTGCTTCAGCCGCGCGATGTGCTCGTGCAGCATCCGCGGCGTGACCTGCTCGGGCCGGGCCACCGGCCCTCCGCCCGCAAGCCGAAGGTCGGCCAGCAGATCACGCACGTCGCGCCC
>JAEUIX010000265.1 GCA_016794945.1 Phycisphaerae bacterium | reverse complement strand
GCGCGGACGTCGCTGGGCCTGACGCTGGCGGTGGGGGACAAGGCGGTGTGGCTGGGTCCGGACGACGCCGCGGCGGTGTACCAGGTGCGCGGGGACCTGATGGTGCTGCTGCACGATCCGGCGTGTGCGGAGGGGGCGATGGGCGCGACGCTGAACGCGATCGAGGCGCACGCGGCGCGGCGCGGGTTGCGGCCGGTGTGGTACCTGTGCGGCGGCGGGGTGCGGGCGGCGCTGGCGGGGCGCGGCTATCGCTCCTTTCACATGGGGGCCGAGGCGGTGGTGGACCTTGGCGCGTTCGACCTGGAGGCGCCGGCACTGGCGTACCTGCGACGGGCGGCTCGGCACGCGCGGTCGCGCGGGATCGACGTTGGCGTGCTGGAGCCGCCGATCCCGGCGCGGGTGCTCGCGGGCGCGGCGTCGTTGAACGATGTGTGGCTTGCCTCCAAGGGCATCGGCGAACTGAGGTTCAGCCAGGGGTATCCGTCGGCGGCGTACCTCGGCGCGTTCCCGCTGTGCGTGGCGCGGGACGGTTGTGGGCGCGTGGTGGGGTTCTGCAACCTACTGAGCGCGGGCGCGTGCCCGGAGGTGATGGTTGACCTGGCGCGGGCGCAGCGCGGGCTCGCGTGGAGCCTGGCGCACGCGGTGTGGGTCGCGGGGGCGCTGTGGGCACGCCGCGCGGGCTACGCGCGGTTCAACATGGGCATGGCGCCGTTGATGGACGTCGGGGCGGGGGCCGGCGCGACGTGGGTCGAGCGGCTGGCGCGGCGGTACGCCTCCGCCGGAGACGGCCCGATCGGCGAGCGTGGATTGGCGCAATTCAAGCAGATGTACCGCCCCAATTGGGAGGCCAGGTACCTGTGCTGGCGCGGCGCCTGGCGCCTGCCGTGGGTCTTCTGGCAGACGACGTCGATGGTGCTGGCGATGAGCGAAGCGGATCGCCGGCGCATCGAGGCCGGCCGGGCGTCGCTGGGCGAGGCGGGCTGACGGCCGACCGCACAACCTGCGAACAACGCTGAACCGTTGCGTCCGGGGACCGGGCGCGGTACGTTCGTTGCGTCGCCGGGCCTGCTTCCGGCACGCTCTGGGAGTCTCAACATGAAGAACCTCTGTCCGACGCGTCGTGCGTGGCGTTGCACCTTTGTTTCCGCGGCGACCCTGGCGGTGGTGGCCGGCTCGGCGGTGTGGGCGCAGCCCGCGCCGACTCCGGTGCCGCGCCCGCAGCCGCTGCCCAAGCCGACGCCGACCTTGCCGCGGCCGGTGGATGGGATCGTTCGCCCGCCGGCTGCATCGGCGGGGTCTGAGACGATCGTGATGATCCGGCCTGCGCCGGCGGGGGCCAAGGGCAAGCCGATCGGCAAGGAGGAACTGGCGAAGCTGATCAAGCGGCCGGGCGTGCGGGTCGTGACGGAGGCGGGGCTGGCGAAGATGAAGGCCAACTCGGACCGGACGCGTGCGGCGGTGCGCGACGAGTTCGGCAAGGTGGCCAAGAGCAACGCCGACCTGATGGAGTCGATGGACGAGGAGGCGAAGTTCGGCCCGACGCCGACGCTGAAGGACGCCAAGGGGCGCACGATCGCCCTTCTGAACTCCGACGGGCAGATGCGCGACATCCTGGTGTCTCGCCTGAAGATGCAGGACGCCAAGTCGCGGGCCGACGCGTACCGGGCGATGCACAAGGCGGCGACGGCGGCGGCGCGGGGCGATGCCGCCCTGGGCGCAGCGCTGGCGAAGCTGCCCGGTCCGGACCAGGTGGCGGGCCAGGGGCTGGCGAAGATCAACGAGGCGATCGCGGGCCTGACCAGGGCGTGGGGCGATCTGTTCAAGCCCAAGGCCGGGAGCGGCAAGCCGCACGACTGCGCCAAGGAGGAGGGGGCCGGCTACGGCGGCGACATGACCGACGGCTCGGCGCGCTCCTTCAACCCCAACGGGCTGCAGGCCCGTGCGAACTGGCCGCTGAAGAACTTCACGACGTGCGTGCGCGACCAGGCGGCGCGCGGCTCGTGCGTGGCGTTCTGCCTGACCGGCGCGGCCGAGGCGCGCCTGGCGTTCGAGCACAACCGGTTCGTGAACCTGTCGGAGCAGGACCTGTACAAGCACATGAAGCTGGACTGGATGTGGCCGGACTACTGCGACGACGGTTATTCGTCGGAGTGGAGCATCCTGGCGCAGATGCTCACGGGCTACCGGTTCCCGTTCGAGAAGGACTGGGACTACAACCCGTCGCTGAACCGCACGACCGACGGTCCGGGGTGCTGGACGCGCTCGTGCGAGGGGTACAACGGCGGGCCGTGCTCGGACACGAACCACCAGGCGGCGTACGTCTGCCACACGGCGGACGTGAAGGTCGTGAAGGAAGTGGTGGAAGAGGTGTGCGAGTTCGTCGAAACGATCCCGGTGATCGGCGGCTTCCTGGGCGATTGGGTCTGCGAGCCGGTGACCAAGCTGGTCGAGACGGTCGAGCAGGTGGAGGTGTGCGTCTACGAGGCCAACATTCCGCGGTCCACGAACGTGCGCATCACCGGGGCGATGCCGGTGTACAACACGCTGATGGGCACGGACTTCGCCGTCGCCAAGTTCTGGCTCTCCAACGGTGCGCCGCTCAGCCTGAGCATCGGCACGCCGCCGTCGTTCGACGCCGCGACCGAGAACGGCGGTTTTGTCCGCCTGCCGGGCGGCAAGGAGAAGAGCCGGGGCGGGCACTGCGTGCTGGTGACCGGTTACATCGACAACAAGGACCTGCCGAAGGAGATCGCCCAGGGGGCCGGCGGCGGGTACCTGATCATCAAGAACTCGTGGGGCACGGGCTTCGGCGACGCCGGCTACGCGTACCTGTCGTACGACTGGGTTCGCAAGTGGGGCCGGACGATGAACGCGATCACCGACGTGTCGCAGTGAGTCCGGCGTGGACGCGGGGCGGGCGCGACCGAGCGTGAATGGCAACGCGGCGGCAATCTCGCGGGAGAATGCCGCCGCGGTTTCGTTGGTGCTGCGCCGGCGCGTGCCACGCCGATCGCGGGGTTACTTCTTCTCGTCCTTGACCTCGAACTCGGCGTCGATGACGTCGTCCTTGGGGGCCGCGCCGCCGGGCTTGGCCTCGGTCTGGGCGCCCGGGGCCGCCTTGGCCTGCGCCTCGTAGATCGCCTTGCCGAGCTCCATGCGGACGTTCTCGAGCTCCTTGAGCGTCCGCTCGACGGCCTGGCCGTCGTCGCCCTTGATGGCGGTTTCGAGCGCGGAAACGGCCGCCTCGATCCGGCCTCGGGTCTCGGGGGAGACCTTCCCGCCGTGCTCCTCGAGCTCGCGCTTGGTCTGGAGGACGGCGGCGTCGGCGCGGTTCTTGAGATCGACCAGCTCTCGGCGCTTCTTGTCTTCGGCGGCGTGCTGCTCTGCGTCGCGCTTCATGCGCTCGATCTCGTCCTTGTCGAGGCCGCCGGAGTTGGTGATCTTGATGTCGGCCTTCTTGGCGGTGGCCTTGTCGGTGGCGGTGACGGTGAGGATGCCGTTGGCGTCGATGGAGAACTCGACCTCGATCTGGGGCACGCCGCGGGGGGCCGGGGCGATGCCGGTGAGGTCGAAGTTGCCCAGCGTGCGGTTGTCCTTGGCGAACTCGCGTTCGCCCTGGAGGACGTGGATGGTGACGCTGGTCTGATTGTCCGCGGCGGTGGAGAAGGTCTCCTTCCGGCTGGAGGGGATCGTGGTGTTGCGCTCGATCAGCTTGGTCATGACGCCGCCGAGGGTCTCGACGCCCAGCGAGAGCGGGGTGACGTCGAGCAGGAGGATGTTCTTGACGTCGCCCTTGAGCACGCCGCCCTGGATGGCGGCGCCGATGGCGACGACCTCGTCGGGGTTGACGGACTTGTTGGGCTCCTTGCCGAAGATCTCGCGGGCGATCTGCTGGGCCTTGGGCATGCGGGTCGAGCCGCCGACGAGGACGACCTCGTCGATCTTGGAGGCGTCGAGCTTGGCGTCCCGGAGGGCCTGCACGCACGGGGCCTTGAGGCGGTCGAAGAGGTCGGCCGTGAGCGACTCGAACTTGGAGCGGGTGACGGACACCTGCAGGTGCTTGGGGCCGTTCTGGTCGGCGGTGATGAACGGCAGGTTGATCGTGGTCTCCTGCATGGTGGAGAGCTCGATCTTGGCCTTTTCGGCGGCCTCCTTGAGACGCTGGAGGGCCATCGGGTCCTTCTTGAGGTCGATGCCCTCCTTCCGGCGGAACTCCTCGGCCAGGAAGTCGATGAGCCGCTGGTCCCAGTCGTCGCCGCCGAGGTGCGTGTCGCCGTTGGTGGCGAGCACCTCGAAGACGCCGTCGCCGATGTCGAGGATGGAGACGTCGAACGTGCCGCCGCCGAGGTCGAAGACGGCGATCTTCTCGTTCTTCTTCTTGTCGAGGCCGTAGGCCAGGGCCGCGGCGGTGGGCTCGTTGATGATGCGCTCGACCTTGAGGCCGGCGATCTCGCCGGCGTCCTTGGTGGCCTGGCGCTGGGCGTCGTTGAAGTAGGCCGGGACGGTGATGACGGCGCGGTCGACCTTCTCGCCGAGGTAGTCCTCGGCGGTCTTCTTGAGGTCCTGGAGGATGAAGGCCGAGACCTGCTGGGGGGTGAACTCCTGCCCGCGGACCTTGACCTTGACGAACTCGTTGGAGCCGCCGGTGACCTCGTAGGGGATCAGCTTCTCTTCGCTGGCCACCTCGCTGTGGCGGCGGCCCATGAAGCGCTTGATGGAGTAGATGGTGTTTTTGGGGTTGGTGACCTGCTGGTGCTTGGCCGGCTGGCCGACGAGCCGCTCGCCCTTGTCGGTAAAGCCGACGACGGACGGGGTGATGCGGGAGCCGGACGTGTTGATCAGCACCTTGGGCTGGCCGCCCTCCATGATCGCCACCACGGAGTTGGTGGTGCCGAGGTCGATGCCGATGATTTTGGATGCCATGACGGGGTGCCTCCTCGTTCGGAGTCTGGTTCCCTGGATGTGCTGTTTGCGACTGCCGGGTCTGGTTGCAATCGCGATGCCAGCCTAGAGCGGGGCCGACCCGGCGGCACTGGGGTTTCGGACGGCATTTTCT
>JAEUIX010000258.1 GCA_016794945.1 Phycisphaerae bacterium | reverse complement strand
TGTGCCCCGAGTGCGGCGACCAGAGGCCGGCCCTTCCGCCCGGCGGCATCGTTTCGTAGGGGTCGATGCCCGGCGCATGGAACATCACGCCGGCGGCACGGCCCCGCACTCGGGGCATGGCACCTGCGCATCGAGCCCGCGGCGGTCGTAGCGGCACGCCGCGCAGAGGCCGCGCCGGCGTCGCCGGGCACGAAGCCGCCCGAGTACCCAGAACGGAGCCCCGAGCACCAGGAACCACGCCGGGGCGAACAGCGCTGCGGCGGGGAGAAGCCCTGCCCAGATCGGCCGCAGCGGGATGAGCGTGGCCTGCACGGCGGCCATCGGCGGCAGCACCCAGCCGCTCCCGGACTCGAGCGCGTACGCGCCGTCACGGAAGCCGGTGCGGGTTCTGGCGCGGTCCTTGACGGCGCACCACATGGTCGGCCAGGGCCAACCCGACGTAACGATGCGTACCGACTGCCACGCGGGCAAGGACTCGAGCGGCCACTCGGCGCCGCGCTCCCAAGGCGTCAGCAGCCGACCGACGAACCAGGGCGGTTCGGGCGGCGGGGCCCCGGGCTCGGTTCTGCCGGCGCCGAGCCTGAACCCCCCGCGTTCGAACGCCGCCAGCCGCTCCTCGAAATCCGCGCGAGCATCGGCCTTGAACACGAGCACATCGGCCGCGCTCACGCCGGGCGCTCGGTACATGTGCGCCTCCACGCCCGCGAGTTCGCTCCGGCCCCCCGCCCCATCGTTGATCGCAACGCCGGCGCCGGCGCGGCGCACCCACTGGCCCGCGGGCTCGAACCAGTACGCCCGCCACGCCAGCCACCAGGCGATGCAGGCCGCCGTGCCGATCCCCAGCAGCAGCGAGCAGATCCCGATCGTGATGGTCCGCCGCATCGCCATGGGTCGTTCGCCTTCCGGCCCGTCACGGTGCTCCGATCCCGGCGCCGATCCCGAACGCCCAAACCCGCACTCCGGGCACGGCGCTCCTTCGCCCAGCCCCCGCAGGTCGTAGCCGCAGGCTGTGCAGCGGTTGCGACGCCGACGCACGAACCGGCGGACGACCCCGGGCGCCGCCAGCAACAGGCCCCACGCCGCGCCGTACAGCGCTGCGCTGGCGATCAGCGCGGGCCAGATGGGCCGCAGCGGCAGTGCCTGGAAGTCGCGCCCGCGGACCTCGGGCGATCCCTCGATCAGCCAGCCGTACCGCAGTTCGCCGGGGCTGAAGCGGTTGAACATCACCGTGCCGTGCACCTGGTGCCACAAGCAAGGCCACGGCCAGCCGAAGGCGGTGTCGCTGCCGATGGCGGTGGTCAGCGTCGAGGGCGCGCCCTGGAGCAGGCCCCACGTCGGCGGCGCACCCAGCGCGATGCGCGCATCCGCGGTGCCGCGAGTCTTGACCTGTGCCGCTCGAGCGCGATCGACGAGCTCGGCCGGATCGCCGCCGGGCCAGTCGACGCGGAGATCCATCCACCAGGAGTCGACGAAGCCGGCGCCGCGGGCCTGGGCGAAGTTCCAGGGGCGGCCGTCGACCAGGAAGGTGCCGACGTGCGTGCGCGGATACATGGGCACGGTGCGCCACATCGCCAGGGCCCAGGCGACGGCGACGGCCGTCGCCCCGCCCAGAGCAACCAGCGCGACCGCCCGGGCCAGCTGCCGTATGAGGACCATCGCGGGAGGGTACCGCGCGGCGGCGTCCCGACGCGGCGTGTCACTTCCGCTTGCGGAGCACGCTCTCCACGAACAAGCCTTGCGGCTCGCCCTGTTCATCGGCGAAAGCCCAGTCCACGACGTCGTCGGACTTGACGCGGGCGGTGGAGCCGCGGGCCGCCACGCCGGGGTGCAGCGGCTCGTTGCCCACCTCGCCGACGAAATGCGTTTCGGTGATGTCCCTGAGCTCGAGCCACATGTACTCGACCTCGCCGTTGCTGCCCGTGAACCGGCCCTTGATCATCGCCTGGCAATCAGCCCCGCGACGCTCCCAGGCGCTCACCAGTTCAGGAAGGCGCTGCTGGGCTTTCTTGATCGCGGCGTTGATCTTCGCATCGTCCTGCGGGACGGCGTAGATCGGCGCGTTGAGGCTGCCGTCGGTCTCCGGGTCGATCAACCGGCCCGAACGCAGACGCTCCCGCCCCGACTCGCCGGCCTCGAGGAAGTAGTTGTCGGCCGGCAGGTAGAGCATCAGCACGTCGTCGTCCATGAACTCCAGCGCCACGCGCGCCAGCACGGCGTAGAACGGGGCCCGCTCCGACGCCGGCGGCATGCGGTTCAGCATCACCGCGTCGACCGAAACCCACCCCGCGTGCTCGCGCATCGCCGCCCGCATGCGCGGGTCCTCGCAGCCCTGCGCCACGCTCTCGACTTCATCGTCCTCGATGTACCGGCGCGACGCCGCGATCACCGCGATGGGCGGCGCACCGTCCGCAAGGATCGGCATCGCCACAGCCTGGCCGTCGGGCATCGGGATCTCCGACACCTGCGCCTCGACCCCCAGCGCACGGCGTGCGATTCCCCTCACGTCGGCCTGCGTCACGCGCGGGGCCGTGCGCCGCAGCAGCACGATCGACAGCGGCCCGGCGTTACGCCCCGCCCGCCACCGCAATACCAGCCACACGGCGACCGCCGCCAGCACCACGCCCGCCGCCACCAGCCCCCAGATCAGCCACGCATCCAAGACCACCTCCCGCCGGACCAATGTAACTGATCGTCCCCGGGTCGGCAACGGTCCGTCCGAAAAGCAACAACGGCCCGGGAGCGAACTCCCGGGCCGTTGAGAGTGGAATGCGTGACGGCCGCGGCGGATCGGCGTCGCGGCCGTGCTGGTTACCGCCGGCCGGCGGCCTTGCGGCCGGACTGCATGAACGACGGCAGGCCGTCGCCCTTCTCGTACAAGTCGGCGAACTTGAAGCCCTTGCGGGCCTTCCAGGCCTTGCGGTGGTAGGCGTCGCTGGCCAGCAGGGGGAACAGGGCGCTGAGCTCGCCGAAGACCATCTGCTCGTGGACGACGTCGACCTTGCCCCACGAGCAGGCCTCGCGGAGCGTCGAGCCCGACAGGGCGCCGTCGCGCGAGTCGGCGACGGTCATCTGCACGGCGTACTTGTGCATGCCGATGTCGCCGCGGGCCTTGCCGCCCTTGCGCTCGTTGAGCAGCTCGGCGGCGACGACGATGTCCTGGGCGAAGTTCTTGGGCACGCCGCCGCCGAGCATGAGCAGGCCGGTGTCGCGGCAGGCGAGCTTGATGTCGGTCAGCTCGCGGAAGTCCTTGCCCGAGTCGATGGCGACCTGGCCCCGGCCCTGCTCGATGGCCTCGGTCTGCTGCAGCACGATGCCGAAGCCGGCGCTGCAGTCGCTGAACGCGGGCACGAAAATGGGGACGCGCTTCTGGTAGCAGGTCTTGACGATGCTCTCGTTGCGGGCGTGGTGGCGGGCCAGGTAGGCGCCCATGGCCTCGACGAACTCGCGGCTGCTGTAGGCCCCGGGCTCGAAGGCGTCGAAGATCTCCTTGGTCTTGGCGTCGCAGGCGCGCAGGTCGTCCTCGTCGATGTAAGTGTCGTAGATGCGGTCGATCATCATGTTCCGCAGGGTCATGTCGTCGACCGGCGGCGCCTCGGGCGAGCCGGGGGCCATGTAGTGCTTGAAGCCCAGGCCCTCGAAGAAGTCCTGGTCCACGATGTTGGCGCCGGTGGACACGATCGCGTCCACCATGTTGTTCTCCAGCAGCGTCACGATCGCCTTCTTCAGCCCCGCGCTGATCAGCGAGCCCGCCAGGGTCAGCACCACGGCGCAGTCCTTGTCCTTGAGCATCATCGAGTAGATGTCCGCGGCGTTGGCCAGCGTGCGGCTCGAGTACGCCATCGACCGGTACGCGTCGATCACCGGGCGGGCGTCGAACGACGTGATGTCCACGTGCTCGATGGGGCGGCTGAGAAGGTCCTTCTTGGTCCACTTTCCGGGCATGGTCACACTCCCGCGCCGTGGCGCGGGCCTCCGTTGTTCAGCCAAGCCCCCCTGGCTGGTGCGGGTTTCCCGTTGGCCGCCGGGGGTGGCGGCGGCGGACAATGCTAGCGCGATCGCGCCCGTCGCGCGTGCCACTCCTCGGCCAGAATCGCGTGCATCGCGTGGTCCTGCCAGCGGCCGGCGATCTTGAGCAACGCCACGCCCAGCCCCTCGCGGCGCATGCCCAGGCGGGCCGCCAGCCGCAGCGACCGCTCGTTCCCGGGGATCACGTTGGCCTGCACGCGGTGCAGGCCGAGGCCCGCCGGCTCGGGCTCGAAGGCGAAGTCCAGCACGCGGGCGCACAGTTCGAACGCCAGGCCCAGGCCCTGGTGCCGGCGGGCGATCATGTACCCCAGGTCGGCGTTGAGGAACACCCCGCGCACGACGTTGTTGAGCGAGCAGAAGCCCGCGATCACCGGGCTCTCGGCCCCTCCGGCCGCGCGTTCGAACGCCGCGAATCGGTAGGAATCTCCCCGGGCAAGCCCCGCCTGCGTGCGTTCCA
>JAEUIX010000249.1 GCA_016794945.1 Phycisphaerae bacterium | reverse complement strand
GGCCGCCGCCACCCGCACCGACCAGATCGTCGACGTGCTCGTCCAGGTCAACTGCTCCGGCGAGTCCAGCAAGCACGGCTGCGCCATCGCCGCGGCGATCCACCTCTGCGAGGCCGTGGACACCATGGTCAACGTTCGCCTGCGGGGGCTGATGACCATGGCGGCCCCGGGCGCGACGCCCGACGACGCCCGGCCGGCCTTCGCCCGGCTGCGCGACATCTTCGAGGACGTCTCCAAGGCCGGCTTCGGCGGCCCCCACTTCAACATTCTGTCGATGGGCATGTCGGGGGACTACGAGGCCGCCATCGCCGAGGGGGCCAACATGGTCCGCGTCGGCTCGGCGATCTTCGGCCCCGCGAGCGATTCGACGGGCCGGGACGCCGATGAACAGGACGACGACTGACCCCCGGCCCGCGGACCGCCGCGGGCGGGTCCGATAGCATGCCCCGCCCGGCCGGCCCAGCAGCCCCCGCCGGGGCGATCGATCGATCCACCGACCCTCCCCGAGGCCCTTCATGCTCAGCCCCAGCCAGGCCCGCATCCAGTCCTTCCGCGTCACCCCCAGCCTGCCCGAGCCGCTGCGCCCCCTGCTGGCGATCGCGCACAACCTCTGGTGGACCTGGAACTACGAGGCCGTCGACCTGTTCGCCAAGCTCGACCGCGAGCTGTGGGAGCAGTGCCACCACAACCCCGTCGCCATGCTCGGCCGCATCAGCCAGGAGCGGCTCGAACGCGCCGCCCACGACCGCTCGTTCCTGCACGCGCTGGGGACCCTCCACACCCAGATGCAGGAGCACGTCGCCTCGCGCGGGTGGTACGCCGACGCCCAGCGCCGCGCCGCCGCCGAGGGCAGGCCCCTGCGCATCGCCTACTTCTGCGCCGAGTTCGGCCTCACCGAGTGCCTGCAGATCTACTCCGGCGGCCTGGGAGGCCTGGCGGGCGATCACCTGAAGTCCGCGGCGGAACTGGGCATCCCCCTGGTGGCCGTCGGCCTGCTGTACCGCAAGGGGTACTTCCACCAGTACCTCAACCCCGATGGCTACCAGCAGGAGACGTACCCCGACATCGACGCGCCCAACCAGCCGCTCAGCCGCGTGATGGACGAGAAGACCGGCCGCCAGCGCCGCGTGACGGTCGAGCTGCCGGGTCGGCAGGTTGCCGTGGCGATCTGGCGGTGCGACGTGGGGCGCGTGCCGCTGTACCTGCTGGACACCAACCTGCCGGAGAACGCCCGCGAGGACCGGGACATCACGGCCAACCTCTACGCCGGCGACACCGAGGCCCGCATCCGCCAGGAGCTGGTGCTGGGCGTCGGCGGCGTGCGCGCCCTGCACGCGGTGGGCGAGTCGCCGACGGTGGTGCACATCAACGAGGGGCACGCGGCGTTCTGCTCGCTGGAGCGCATCGCCGACGTGCGGCGCGCCCAGCCTGACATGACCTTCGACCAGGCGCGCGAGGCCGTCGCCGCGGGGCAGGTCTTCACCACCCACACGCCGGTGCCGGCGGGGATCGACCGCTTCGCCCCGCGCCTGATCGAGACGTACCTGGCGCACATGCTCGGGCCGATCGGCCTGGACGCCGAGGGCCTGCTGGCCCTGGGGCGGGAGAACACGGCGGACCAGAAGGAGTTCTTCTCGATGGCGGTGCTGGCGATCCGCACCAGCCGCTTCTGCAACGGCGTGAGCGAGCTGCACGGGCGGGTGAGCCGGTCGATGTGGCGGCAGATGTGGCCGGGCACGCCCGAGCCCGACGTCCCCATCGGGCACGTGACCAACGGCGTGCACGCGCGGAGCTGGGTGTCGGGCGAGATGACCCGGCTCTACAACCGCTACCTGGCCGACCGCTGGCGCCTGGAGCCGCAGAAGGCCGAATCCTGGGCGGCGGTCGACGAGATCCCCGACGAGGAGCTCTGGGGCGTGCACTGCTACCGGCGCGAGCGCCTGGTGGCCTGGACGCGCCGCAAGATCCGCGAGCAACTGGTGGCGCGCGGGGCCGGTGCGGGGGAGATCGAGCGGGCCGCGGCGGCGCTGGACATCAACGCCCTGACGATCGGCTTCGCCCGGCGGTTCGCGACGTACAAGCGGGCGACGCTGCTGTTCCGCGACACCGAGCGGCTCAAGCGGCTGCTGACGGGCGAGCGGCCGGTGCAGTTGCTGATCGCCGGCAAGAGCCACCCGGCCGACGGCGGGGGCAAGGCGCTGATCCGCGAGATCGTGACGTTCGCGCGGGCCAGCGGGCTGTCGCACCGCATCGTGTTCCTCGAGGACTACGACATGCTGATCGCCCGTCGCATGGTGCAGGGGTGCGACATCTGGCTCAACACGCCCATCCGCGGGCTGGAGGCCTCGGGCACCAGCGGCATGAAGGCCGTGCTCAACGGCGGGCTGCACTGCTCGGTGCTCGACGGCTGGTGGGCCGAGGCGTTCAACCCCGAGGTCGGCTTCTGCGTCGGCCGGGGCGAGGACTACGAGGACGCCACCCGCGAGGAGCAGGACGACATCGAGAGCCGCTCGCTCTACCAGCTACTGGAGAGCCGCGTCGTGCCCGAGTTCTTCGACCGCGACGAGAGCGGCCTGCCCCGCAAGTGGATCGCCCGCATGAAGCGCTCGATCCGCCACCTGGCCCCCCGCTTCAACACCCACCGCATGCTGCTGGACTACGCCGACAGGTTCTACGTGCCGGCCCACCACGCCGCCGCCCGCCTGGCCGCCGGCGGCATGCGCGAGGCCCGCGAGCTCTCCGAGCACGTCGACCGCCTGCGCGCCCACTGGGCAGGCGTGCGCGTCGAGGGCGTGCGCGCCGCGGTGGACCCCGCGGCGGCCGTCGCGGTGCGCTCGGCGGTGAAGGTCGAGGCCGAGATCCGCCTGGGCGAGCTGCGCCCCGACGAGGTGCAGGTGCAGCTCTACCACGGGCGCGTCAACGCCCTGGGCGAGCTGACCGACGCCCGGGCCATCACCATGAAGCACGCCGGCGACGGCGGCGACGGGACGCACCGCTTCGCCGGGCAGTTCAGCCCCGACGCCAGCGGCCAGCACGGCTTCTCCGTCCGCGTGCTTCCCCACGACGACCGGCTGGTCACGCCCTTCGTGCCCGGCCTGATCACCTGGGACACCGGCAACCACCAGACCGCGCCGGAACTGGTGCCGGCGTAGCCCGCCGGCCCGGGCGCGGGCCCGGCGCTACTTCCAGCGCGTCACGTGCCAGTGCTTCTTGCCCCGGCGCAGGGCGATCACCTCGCCGTGCAGCAGGTCCGCAACGGTCAGGCGGGCGTCGGCGGCGGCCTTGCGGCCGTTGACCGACACGCTCCCTTCCGTCAGCGCCTGGCGCGCCTCGCTCTTGCTCCTGCACAGCGTCGTCGCCAGCACCTCCGCCAGCGGCACGCCGTCCCCGGCCAGCAGCGGCCGGGCGTGGTCCGACGTCGGCGCTGCGCCCAGGGCCTCGTCCAGCGTCGCCCGGTCGAGCGAGGCCAGGTCGCCCTTGAACAGTGCGCCGGCGGCGGCCTCGGCCCGGAGCATCTCGTCGCGCCCGTGGAGCAGGGCGGTCGCCTCGCGGGCGAGCAGGCGCTGGGCCGGGCGGGCGCCGGGGTCGCGGGCCTGCTCGGCCTCGGCGGCCTCGATCTGCTCGCGGGTGCAGAGGGTGTAGATCCGCAGGAAGCGGCCGGCGTCGGCGTCGGCGGCGTTGAGCCAGAACTGGTAGTAGGCGTAGGGGCTGGTGCGGTCGGCGGTGAGCCAGACGGCGCCGCGCTCGGTCTTGCCGAACTTGCCGCCGTCGGCCCTGGTGACCAGCGGCGCCGTCAGGCCGTAGGCCTGCGGCCCGGCGTCGGCCTCGCCGGTGCGGAAGACGGCCCGGCGGATGAGGTCGCACCCGCTGAGGATGTTGCCGTACTGGTCGCTGCCGCCGAACTGCACCGTGACGCCCATGGAGCGGAACAGGTGCAGGAAGTCGTAGGCCTGCAGGATCATGTAGCTGAACTCGGTGTAGCTGATGCCCTGCTCGCGCCCTTCCAGGCGCGTCCGCACCGAGTCGCGCTGCACCATCTGGTTGACCGAGAAGTGCTTGCCCACGTCGCGGAGCACCTCGATGTACCCCAGCCGGCCGAGCCAGTCGGCGTTGTTCACGATCGGGGCCCCCAGCGGGCCCGAGCAGTCCAGCAGCCGCTCGAAGATGCGACGCTGGCCCAGGATGTTGGCCTCGACGCGCTCGGGGCTCTGCAGGTCGCGCTCGGCGCTCTTGCCCGACGGGTCGCCGATCAGCCCGGTGCCGCCGCCCATGAGCACCACCGGGCGGTGCCCGGCCCGCTGCACGTGCCGCAGCATCATGATCGGCACCAGGTTGCCGACCGTCAGCGAGTCGGCCGTCGGGTCGAAGCCGGCGTAGATCAGGCGCGTGCCCGCGGCCAGGTGGGCGCGCAGGCCGTCCTCGTCGGTGGCCTGGTGCTTCAGGCCGCGCCACGTGAGTTCATCGATCAGGTCGGTGCTCGCCATCGTGGGGCGAGTGTATTGGCGAGTGACGGCGAAAGAAAACGGGCCGCGGACGGATCCGCGGCCCGCTGAAGAACAGGATTCAATGTGGTCTTACCGGGCCGGGCCGGGAACGAAGTTCCAGTCGGGGCGGTCGGCGTAGTTGGACCACTTCTGCATGTCGCGCAGGTCTTCGAGGCCCTGCAGTTCAACGTGGCCGTCCATCATCGCCGTGACGACCTTGTTGAAGTGACGCGGGTGCAGCATGCCCCAGCGCGAGGGCGCCTGCCGGGCGTCGAAGATGTTGCTCGTCGTCCAGCCGTTGCCCAGCGAATAGGCCGCGTTGTCGTAGCCTCGGTTGGTGGGGCTGGGCCGGGGGGCGGTGATCATCCAGTACCCGGGGCGGATGGTGCCGCTGTCGGGGTTGGAAGCGCCCCATGACCAGTACGAACCGTCGCGCACATCACCGCCCCGCGACGAGGCGAAGCCGATCAGCTTCGTCGGGAAGCGCAACTGGTTGAGCGACGTGACGTAGAACAGGCCGCCCGCCGCCCGGGTCACGCCGCCGGTGATGCCGTTGGCGCTGACGTTGCGGAAGCCGCCGTGCGTGAACGCGCCGCCCACGAACACGCCGTTCATGCCGAACATGGGGTGATACGCCATGGCCGCGGCGTAGGAATCGGACGTGTAGTCGCGGAACACGCCGCTCTGGTTCGTGACGCCCATGGGGCGGGTGTAGAAGTCGGAGTACGTGACCTTGTCGGTCTGCATCTCTTCGCGCGGGTAGTTGGCCAGACCGACGAAGTGCCACGTCCAGACCTTCGCGATGGAGTGGTACAGGTAGAAGCCCTTGTCATTCGGGTCGGGCGGCTGCATCACGTAGCCGTTGGCGCCGTGCACCCAGTTCCAGTGCGGCGCGGCGGGCATGCACTTGTCCTTCATGTCAACCGCGTAGGCGTTGTACGACGCCATCTGGTTCTTGGCCTGCACCTGCTCGACCGTGGCGCGGGCGCTCTTCCGCGCCGCGCCCAAGGCCGGCAGCAGGATGCCCACCAACAGAGCGATGATCGCGATGACCACCAGAAGTTCGATCAGCGTGAACGCGGACGGGCGACGATGCATGCGTGCTCCTTTCAGAGTCCCGAGGGGGGGACGCCAGAACGGCTCCCTTTCACACCCACCCGCGCACGAGGGACCAAGGCCCGAACAGGCCACTTCAAGTATAGCGGTGCTTGGGAAACCCGCCATTTGTATTTCTCAGATCGACGATGTCCACAATCATCCCCCAAACAGGCTATTGCACTCCGTGCACGATCCTTCGGCACGGCATTCCGTGGCCACGATTACCGGCCCACGGTCACGGAATAGGCAATCGCGACCTTGGGTTCCAGCGTTTCGAGCATGGCCTTGAGGTCGGTCAAGTCTTTCGCGCTGGGCACCTTCCCGCCGACCTCGACCCCTGACCCGTCGTCCTTGGCCTTGACGGTCACCAGTTCCCACCGAAGGTCTGTGAACTGCTTCACCGCCGCCGCGATCCAGGCCTCCGTCGGGTTCTCGGGCTGGATGGTCGGGTTGGGGTTGCCCTTGGGCACGACCTGGTAGATCACCAGCCCGAGCGCGGCGACGATGACCACCAGGAGGAACAGGACCACCTTCTTCTGCTTGGCCTGATCGGCCGCGACCTTCTTGGCCATGTGCGTGCTCTCGTGTGCTTCCGCGTACGACCCGCCGTGCGCCAACCGGGGAAGGTTAGCACGGTGCGGGCCCGAGCGAGCGTCGGCGCGCTGCGCGGCGCAGTCGTGGCTACTTGGGCGCGAGCAGCCAATCCGGCCTGCCGGCGGAGTTGCTCCAGCGGCGCATGTCGCGCAGGTCGTCCTCGCCGAGCATGGCGGCGTGCCCGTCGGGGTGGGCGGTGGCGGCCTGCGGGGCGCCCTTGCCGCCGTGCCGGAAGTCAACGCCGCCGTGGGCCGAGGGTTCGGCCGCGGGGCTGAAGCGCTCGGCGCTCCATCGCGGGAAGAGCAGGTTGGGGGCATCGACCATGTGGAAGCCGGGGACGGTTCCGCCGTCGGGATCGACGCCCCGAGCCGAGGCGAAGGCGACGAACCTCGCGGGCTCGCGGACCTCGTCGATGCGGACGATGTAGAACCGGCCGTACAGACTCAGAGCGCCGGCGTTGAAGGCCATGCCGGGGTCGGCCTTGCCGCCCAGGAAGTCGGCGTTCACGCCCAGGGCCGGCGAGAGGCTGACGACGTACTGGTAGTCGCTCCGGGCTTGGTAGCGCTCCAGCAGCCGCTGGTCGTACAGGCCCAGGAAGTTGTAGTCCATGTAGGGCGCGATGCGCCACGGGTAGCGCCGCGCGACCACGCCGTAGATGCGCGCGCCGGTTTCATCGTGCACGACCAGCCGGCCGTCGGTCGGCCCGCCGGCGGCGGTCATGGCGGCGCTGGCGTAGCCGGGGGGCACCGCGCCGCGGAAGTCGTTGCAATAGAGCGTGTACGCCGCGATGAGCGAGCCCGCGGCCTTCTGCTCGCGGGCCTGCAGGGCCAGCCGCCGGGAGTGCCCCAGGGCCGGCAGCAGGATGCCGACCAGCAGCGTCACCACGGCGATGACGACCAGCAGCTCGATGAGCGTGAAGGCGCAACGGCCGGTCACGCGGCGAACACCGCTGGAGATACGGCTCGGGGGGAATGGGTCGGGCGGGGGCACGGGCGCGATCCTTGCACGTCGGCGATGGCCCCCACGCCGTTGGTTGGAATGTAGGCGCCGGCGGGGGACACGTCCGGCCCATTCGCCGCGCGCCGCGCCGCGAACCTGCGCCGGCTCGCGGGGGCGTGCGCGGCACGGGCCGGCGCTGGGCCGGAATCGGGCGGCACGTGTCCCCTACGGTTGACCCGCACGCAACCGAGCGCGGGAGGTCGCCATGAACTTGGGAACAATGGGACGAGGGTCGATGGTTGCCGGCGTGCTGGCCGGCGCGGGCGTGCTGCTGGCGTTGCCGGGCGCTGCGGCGCGGGCGACGGGCATCGAGGCGACGATCTCGCCCCCGCTGCTGGACCGGTGGATGTACCCGTTCAACGAGTTCACGCCGCGCGGGGCGCGACCGACCATGCCGACGTTCTGGACCGTGCGCGACCCGCGGTTCGACGACCGCGATGCGCAGGTGCTGGTCGTGTTCGACACGACCGGGGCGGTGCCGGCGGGGTTCCGGCCGGGGGCGTACCGCGTGGAAGAGGCGACGCTTCGGATGATGGTGCAGGTGGATTCGCCGGGCGAGGCGTTCACCTACGACCCGACGCCGGACCCGGTGGCGTCGTACCTGGACCCGGCGGCCGTGCTCTTTGCGCCCGACCCGGACCCGGGCCGGCCGGTGGAACTCTTCGCGGTCGGCTTCCGCGGGACCAACCCGCAGGGCGCAACGTGGAGCGCCGCGACCTACGGGGAGAACTCGCCGTTTGCCGGCGCTGCGCCGCCCGATCCATCGGCGCCGTGGCGTTCGACCCGCGCGGCGTACCCGGTGGCCTTCGACGGGGCCGGGCAGCCGGCGGACGCGAGCAACAACGTCACGCGCCCGGCGTCGCAGGGCGGGCCGTTCCAGCCGGCGGCCCTGGCGGCGGCGGTGGAGGACGGCGGCACGCTGGCGCCGGGCGACCCGGTGCCCGACCGCACGGTGTTCCGGTTCGCGATCGATCCGGCGGCGCCGGGGGTGCAGGCGTACCTGGCGCAGGGGCTGGCCCAGGGACGGCTGGCGCTGGCGGCGTCGTCGCTGCACGATTCGATCGAGTTCGGCGGCGGGCCGCCGATCTACCCGCGCTGGATGAGCAAGGAGAACACGCTGCCGGGCGCCCAGGGGCCGCGCCTGACGCTGCGCGTGCGGCTGTGCGCCGCCGACACGGCCACCAGCGGCAGCGCCGACCCGCAGGCCGGGCCCGACGGCTTCCTGACCGGCGAGGACTTCGACGTGTTCATCATCGCGTTCTTCGCGGAACTGGTCGATGCGCAGACCGGGCGGAAGATCGCCGACATCGCGGCGGCGGGCACGGGCGAGCTGGGGCCCGACGGCTTCCTGACCGGCGAGGACTTCGACCGGTTCATCATCGAGTTCTTCAGCGGCTGCCCGTGAGGGGCCCCGGCCTTCACCAGCGGGCCATGGCGGCTTCGGCGATCTGCACCGCCGTGAGCGCTGCGCCCTTGCGCAATTGGTCGCCGGCGATGAGCAGGTCGTAGCCGACGGTCGGCCCGCCCGGCCGCCAGCCCGCGGGGAGCTGCGATGGGTCCTCGCGCAGGCGGCCGACGAGCGTGTCGTCCTGGCCCGAGGCCTTGAGCGGCGTGGGGAACCGGTTGGCCGCGCGATCGTCGACGATGCGCACGCCGGGGAAGCCCTCGTAGGCGGCGCGGACCTGCGCGAGCGTCGCGGGCCGTGCGAGCGTGAGGTTCACGGCCTGGGTGTGGGCCCGCATCACCGGCACGCGCACGCACGTGGCGCTGATGCCCAGCGACGGGTCGTCCCACATCTTGCGGGCCTCGGCGATGAGCTTGGCCTCTTCGCCGTTGAGCCCGGTGTCGGGATCGACCGGCGCGTTGTGGGAGAAGAGGTTGAAGGCGTACGGCTCGTGGAAGATGCGCGGCGTCGGGGCCCTGCCGGCCAGCACGTCGGCGGTCTGCGAGCGCAGCTCCTCCATCGCCTGGGCGCCCGCGCCGCTGGCGGCCTGGTACGTCGCCACCACGATGCGCCGCAGCCCGAAGGCCCGGCGCAGCGCCGTCAGCCCCATCACCAGGATGATCGCCGAGCAGTTGGCCACCGGCAGGATCGCCCCGCGACCCCGCGCCAGCGCCGGCAGGCGGTCGCCGTTGACCTCGGGCACGATCAGGGGCACGCCCGGCTCCATGCGGAACGCAGAGGAGTTGTCCACCACCAGCGTGCCCGCCGCCGCAGCCGGGGGCGCGAACCGCCGGCTCACCGTCGCGCCGGCGGAGAACAGCGCCACGTCCACCCCGTCGAGCGAGCGCTCGCCCAGCTCGGCGATGGTGTGCTCGCGCCCAAGGCAGCGCACCGTCGCCCCCGCCGATCGGGCCGAGCCGAACAGGCGCAGCTGTGCCATCGGCAGGCGACGCTGCTCCAGCACCGCCAGCATCTCCTGCCCCACGGCCCCAGACGCCCCCACCACCGCGACCACCGGCTTCATGCGTGCTCCCTGGCGCGGCCGCCGGCCGCGACGAC
>JAEUIX010000212.1 GCA_016794945.1 Phycisphaerae bacterium | reverse complement strand
ATCCACCGCGGCGCGCCCTGGGACCTCGACGCCCGGAACCCGCTCGACACCCCCGGCGAGAAGAAGCCCGTCGCCGTCGGCGACTACCTGCTGGCCGTCAACGGCGTGCCCATCGACACGTCCAGGGACCCCTGGGCCGCGTTCATCGGCCTGGCCGACAAACCGACCCTCATCACCGTCAGCGCCAAGCCGCTGATCGACGGCTCGGCCAGGGAGATCCTCGTGCGACCCATCGCCAGCGAGGTCGGCCTGCGCTACCGCGCCTGGATCGAGCGCAACCGCAAGTACGTCGAGGAGAAGACCGGCGGCAAGGTCGGGTACATCTACGTCCCCAACACCGGCCTCGACGGCCAGAACGACCTCTACCGCCAGTTCGTCGGCCAGCGCGGCCACGAGGGGCTCATCATCGACGAGCGATGGAACGGCGGCGGGCAGATCCCCACCCGGTTCATCGAACTGCTCGACCGCAAGGTGACCAACTACTGGGCCAAGCGCAGCGGCACCGACTGGACCTGGCCGCCCGACGGCCACTTCGGCCCCAAGTGCATGCTCGTCAACGGCCTGGCCGGCTCCGGCGGCGACATGTTCCCCTGGCTCTTCAAGCACAACAAGGTCGGCAAGGTCATCGGCACCCGCACCTGGGGCGGCCTCGTCGGCATCAGCGGCAACCCCGGCCTCATCGACGGCGGGTCCATCAGCGTGCCGACCTTCGGCTTCTACGAGACCGACGGCACCTGGGGCGTCGAGGGCCACGGCGTCGACCCCGACATGGTCGTCATCGACGACCCGGGCCTCATGCTCAAGGGCGGCGACCCGCAGCTCGACGCCGCCATCGCCCACATGCTCGAGGAGATCCGCACCCGCCCGCACGTCCCGCCGGCTCGCCCAAAGAGCCCCAACCGCAGCGGCATGGGCCTCGATCCGGCCGACAGGTAAACACCCCTGATCCGCACGACAAGGGCCCGGGCGCACCGCCCGGGCCCTTTTGCTGCGCCCACTCTGCCCCAAGCGGGGGATGGTCCCGCGCTCCCCCGGCGATGTAACGTTCACACACGCGGCTCGGGTGGAGATTGCGAGGCGCGATGATCCAGCGATTGATGCGTGTGGCAGCCGTGTTCGCGGCGCTTGTGCCGATGGCCGCGACGGCGCAGCCGTCGTTCCCCTGGTGGCCCCAGACGGGCCGTCGGCTCGGCGCGGGCGTGGCTCAGTGGGTCGATCCGGGCTGGACGCTGACCACCTTCGACGTCATCTGCAACAACACCAACATCGGCCGCGTGTCGATCGAACTCGGCGCCGTCGCCATCGCCAAACCGACGAGCCCCACCGTGCCCGTCGCGTACGGCGCGCACGTCCGCATGGGCTTCGTCCGCAACGGCAACGACTGCTGCACGCCGCCGCTCTTCCAGCCGCCGGGCGTCGAGTACCGCTGGCTGCAGATCGTCAACACCAACACCGCCGGCTCGTCCACGCCCGTCGTCAACCAGTGGTTTCTCGACTACGACCGTTCCCCCCCGCCCCCACCCCCGCCTCCGCAGGGACCGTTCTACTCCAGCCGCGACCGCGGCCGCTGGGGCTTCACCACCGGGTTCGACGACACGCCCGTACGACCCATGCCGACAGCCCCCGACTACGTCACCTGGAGCGCCGTCAGCATCCTCGTCTGCGTCTACGCCGGCGAAATGAACGTGCTCGGGGCATACAGCTGGGGCTTCAACATCTTCCCCAACGCCGGCGGCCTCTCGGTCTTCGGCCCCCAGCAGACCACCCTCTCGGCCGAAATGGTCAACGCCATCCGCGCCGACCCCTCGATGGCCAACTGGGTCATCAACACCGCAGGGTGCTGCTGCGTGCCCGCTCCGTCCAGCGCGGCGGTCCCGCTCCTGGCGGCGGCAACCGCAAGCCGCCGTCGGCGGCGCGCCGCGTGAGCGATCGGCACTGGCCGAACGGCAAGAGGCCCCGGCGATCGGCCGGGGCCTCCTGGAATACTGCTGATGATGGGGTCCCTCCGGCG
>JAEUIX010000139.1 GCA_016794945.1 Phycisphaerae bacterium | reverse complement strand
CGCCGGCGGCGGCGCGGGCGAACCGATCGGCGTGGAAGCGGTGACGGCGAACGTGACGATCGCGCCGGGTCAGCCGCTCCGGGCGGTGCTGGACGGTCGGCTGACGTCGCGCGGGCGTGCGCTGCGATCGACGGGCGACCTGACGGTGGACGGCCTGGGCTCGGCGCCGGCCGGTCGGGCGAATCTTGCCGGGGTGGGCGGCGCGCGGCTCAGCGGCCGGATCGATCTTGCGGAAGTGCCGACGGCGCTCATCGCGGCGCTGGGGGCGGGCAACGCCGACCTGATCGCGGGCGTGGCGGGCGAGCGCGTCAACATCGGCGTGACGCTGACGGGCGCGGAACGGTCGCAGGCCGTGGCGCTGACGGTCGGCTCGCCGGTGCTGACGGCCGAGGCCGGGGCGGAGCTTGGGGAGTCCCTTCGGCTGGCCGCTGCGAGCGCGGTATCGACCATGAGCGCCGAATCGGCCCGGTCGCTGCTGCTGGCGTTCGGGGTGGAGGAGTCGTCGCTGCGCGATCTGCGACTGCCGGCGACGTCGCGCATCAGCCTTCGCGTGGAGCCGGTGGACGTGCCGCTGGTTGCGGGGTCGCTCCGGGTCGACGGCGCCAAGACCGGGGACCGGGCGATCCGGGCCGCGGTCGACATCGACCAGGCGCTGACGGTCGAGAACCTGCGCCTGGGCGCGAGCACCATCAGCGGCGGGCTGAGCAACGTGGCGGGCTCGGCCTCGGTGCCGCTGGCGGCGCTGGCGGAGGGCGGTGCGCCGGGGGTGCCGATGCGCGGCGTGGTCACGGGGCTGGTCGTGCGGCGAACGCCCGCGGGGCAACTGGACCAGGTGGCGACGATGCGGGGAGAGGCGTCGGTGACGCCCGGCGGGCCGATGAACGCCGACCTGGCGATCAAGGATCTGCGCTCGACCCTGGCCGACGAGCTGCTCGGACGGCCGGGCTACGTCTCCGGGGCGCTGGGCGAAACGGCAACGCTGACCTTCCGCGCGCAGCGCCAGGCGGGGAGCGGGCCCACCAGCGTTCTGCTCGACCTGGACAGCCGCCTGCTGACGGCCCGGAACTGGAAGTTCGAGGCCGCCGGCGGCGCCGCCCGCGTGCTGGGACCGGCCGTGGCCCGCTGGCAGGTGGAGCCCGCCTGGGCGAACCAGTACGTGCTGGCCCGGCCCGGCAACACCGACCCCACCGCGGTCGTCACGCTTGTCGGCCCGACCGTGATCGACGTGCAGGTCGAGCGGCTGGTCGTCAGCCTTCCCGACAGCGCCGCGGGCGTCACCGGCCCGCTCAAGCCGGGGCTGTTCGACGTCGCGGCCCAGATCATGATCCCGCGCGCGGCCATCAGCTGGCAGGAGGAAACCCGGCCGGACGAAGGGCCCCGCGGCGGGTTCGACCCGGGGCGCGCCGTGCAGAACATCACCGGCATGCTCGGCAACGCCAAGCCGCGGCCCAACCTGGTGCAGCGTTCGGCGGTGCTCCAGAATGCCGGGGTGTCGCTCACGGCGCGGCCGGACGGATCGGTGCAGGCGTTGGCCCGCGTCGCCAAGGTTCAGAGCGATTCGTCGGACCTGGAGGGGCGCATCGAGGCCGACCTCACGGTGCTCCAGCTCGCCGACGCCGGCGGCTCGCCCGGCGCTGCGCCGGTGATCAACGGGTCGGCGGAGATCCAGTCGTTCCCGACCGCGGTGCTCGACGGGCTTGCCCGCCAGCGCGGCGTGCTGCGCGACGGACTGGGCCCGAGCATGGACTTCACGGCCAGGTTCAACGCTTTCAGCCGGAACGCCGGCACGCTGTCGGCGGCCATGGACTCGCCGCGGGCGATCATCAACCTCGCGGGTGCGGGCGTGGGCGGGGCTCTGGCGCTGGGCCCGACGGGCGCTGCCGCGCCATCGGGCCCCGGCGGCTCGACCCCCGGGCTGAAGATCCAGATCGTGGAGATCAGCCAGTCGCTGGGGGAGCGGCTGTTCAAGCGGATCGTAACGGTGTCGAGCGTGTACAAGACGCGCGAGGACGGGCCGGGCAGCGTCACCAGCAGTGATCTGGTGGTGCCGCTCGACGGCGACATGGCCAAGTTCCACGGGACGATCCGGGTCGACATCGGCACGGCGCGGTTCACCGTCAGCAGCAGTGCGGTCAAGCAGATCCTCAAGGGGTTCAACCAGAGAGTCGAGGGCGTGGTGGGCCAGCGGATGGCGCCGTTCGACGTGGTGGTGAATCGCGGGGTGGCGACGTTCAAGGATGTCAAGGTTCCGCTGGGCGAGTTCGTCTGCGAGACCAGCGGGACCATCGACCTGGTGCGGGACACCAGCGAGGTGGTGCTGTGGATCCCGTTCACGCAGGTCTCCGACGAGTTCACCGGCAAGGTGCTGGGCGGGGTCGACCTGGGCATCGGGGGCCTGCTGAACCGGGGTCTGCCGCCCGAGTTGCAGCGCGAGCTGCTCGTGCCGTTCCGCGTGCGGCAGTCGGGCGACGGCGAGATGCGCTACGACGTGGCGCCCGACCTGTTCGCCAGCCGCTTCGGGGGGAAGGTGCGCGACTTCTTCCTGAAGACACCCGGCAGGGTCATCGACAGCCTGCCCATCCCCAACCCGTTCAAGAAGAAGTGAACGCGCCGGTCACCGCCGGCGCTTGCCGGGCCGCGGGGCGCGCGCCGGTCGGGCGGGCTTGCCGGCGGCGCGTCGTGCGGCCGCCGCGGGCGACGATCGGCGCGGAGCCTTCGCGGCGGGCGCGTCCCCGAGCACGTACGCGCGCTCGTTGTACAGCCGCTCGAACCGCTCGCCCAGGCCGCCGGCCCGGGCGGGGGCGGGCAGGCGCTCGCCCAGGCCCACCAGCAGGTCGACCAGGCCGAGGAAGTCGCGCGTGTGGATGAACTCGCGGGCGCAGCGGGGCGGGCCGAGGCGCGACGCGTCGTAGGTGCCGGCCTGCACCGCGTCGAGGTGCGCCATGTTGTGGTAGTTGCCCAGCGGCAGGCAGAGGCAGGTCGCGTCGTACCCGGCGATGCAGAACACGCTCGCCTCGCACGCGCCGCCGGCCATCAGCTTGCGCTGCCACGGGCGGGGGGGCGAGGCCTTGACGGTCTGCGAGGCCGTCGGCGTCGACGGGCCGCCGAACAGCTCCTCGGCGCGCTGCGCGCACGCCGCCGTGAGCCACGGCGTGAAGATGCTCAGCCGGTCGCCCACGCGCACGATGGGCCCGCCGCCCACCGGCGCATCGGCGAACGCGCGGCTGTTCTCCAGGGCGATCACCCGCGCGCCCCGGGGGAGCGACCCGAGCTTCACCGCCGCGATCGCGCCGACGAAGCCGATCTCCTCGGCGCGCGTGAACAGCAGCCGCACGTCCTGGACCGTCGCACCCGTGGCGCGCCGAGCCAGGATTTCGTCCATCGCCGCCAGGGCCGCGGCGGCGGCGGCCAGGTCGTCGCAGCAGGGGGTGTGCAGCACGCCGTCGCCGTCGATCTCCGGCGGCAGCAGCAGCCAGGTCGCCACATCGCCGACGGCGATCGAATCGGCCAGGTGCTCGTCGGCGTCGGCGAGCTCGGCCAGGTAGTGCTGGCCGGCGGGCGTGCCGGCCGGGGCCTTGCCGATGAGGGTGGCCGAGGCGGTGCGCCCGTCGGCCAGGTGCAGGGTGATGGGGGCGTCGGTGAAGTAGACCTCGTTGACGCCGCCGCGGAACGACAGTTCCAGGGTGCCGGGCGCGACGATGCGCTCGACGACGAAGGCGGGGTGGTCGAGGTGCGCGGTGATGAAGAGCGGGGCGGCGGCGGCCCGCGCGCGCCTGGGGGGGCGCTTCATCGACACGATCAGGTTCCCCGCCTTGTCCGAAGCCAGTCGCAGCGCCGGGCGTGCGGCGACCCACCGCTCGATGAACGCGACGACCCGGTGCTCGCGTCCCGCGGCGGTGGGGATGCCCGTGAGTTCCAGCAGGGTGCGGATGCTCGGCGGGTGGGGCGCGGGCGAGAGCGACATGCCCGCATGGTAGAGGCGTCGGGCGATCAGCCGTTGTCGGGCTTGGGCGGCGGCGGCGGCTCGGTCTTGAGCGTCGCGTCGATCGCCTGCTTCATGCCGTGGGCGGTCTTGACCTTGCCGAACATCCTCTTGGGCGGGAGCTTGCTGGGCACGACGCCGCCGGGGAAGCGCGGGTCGGCGGCGGCCTTGGCGGGCTCGGCTGCGACGACGGGCAGCGGGGGAGTTGCGCTGTAGGCGTAGCGGTTGAACTGGTTGGCCTTGGCCTCGCTGACGGGCCCGCCGGGCTGGAGGGCCACGCGTCCGGGCGGGGGCGGCGAGGGCTTGAAGTCCGGGTAGTCGAGCTTGGGCACCTCGGCGTTGATGAGGCTTTCGATGTTGGTCAGCAGCTCGCCCTGGTCGGGCATGACGAAGGTCCAGGCCACGCCCTCACGCCCGATGCGGGCGGTGCGACCGATGCGGTGCACGTAGACCTCGGGATCCTCGGGGATGTCGTAGTTGATGACGTGGGTGATGCCGTCGACGTCCAGCCCGCGAGCCGCCAGGTCGCTGGCCACGAGCACCGACAGGTCGCCCTTGTGCAGCTTCTCGATGACCTTGTTCCGCTTGGACTGGTACATGTCGCCGTGCATGGGGTGCGCGTCGATCTTGTGCCGAACGAGGTACTCGGCCAGTTCGTCCACCGTGCGCTTGGTCCGGCAGAACACCACCGTCAGCGCGGGCTCCTCGTGCGTCAGCAGGTGCAGCAGCAGGCGCCGGCGGTCCCACGGCTGCACGGCCAGGTAGAACTGCCGCACGGCCGCCGTGGTCATGGCGCCCTTGGCGATGGCGATCACCCGCTCGGGGTTCCTGGAGTAGCCGCGGGCCAGCCGCTCGACCTCCTCGGGGAGCGTGGCCGAGACGAAGACCGTCTGGCGTTCGGAGGGGCACTGCTTGAGGATCCGGCGGATGTCCTCGCGGAAGCCGATGTCCAGCATCCGGTCCACTTCGTCGAGCACCACGTGCTTGATGGCCCGCAGGTGGACGTACCCCCGCTCCATCATGTCCATCAGCCGGCCGGGCGTCGAGACCACGATGTGCGCCCCGCGCTTGATCGTCTCGACCTGCTGGTTGATCCGCTCGCCCCCGTAGACCGCGGCGGCCTTGATGGGCGTGTGCTTGCCCAGCTCGTTGATCTCGCGCGCCACCTGCACGCACAGCTCGCGCGTCGGCACGAGCACGAGCGCCTGGAACTGGGCGTCCTTGTCCAGCGCGTGCAGCAGCGGCAGCGCGAACGCGGCGGTCTTGCCCGAGCCGGTCTTGGCCTGGCCGAGCATGTCCTTGCCGGCCATGATCGGCGGGATCAGCATCGCCTGGATCTTGGTCGGCCGCTCGAACCCCGCCTCCTTGAGCCCCTTGAGCACGCTCGACCGCAGCCCGAGCTGCTCGAAGTTCTGGACCCCCTCCTCGAACAGGTCGCCGGTCGCCGGCGCGTGGGGCATGAGTTGGCCGTGAGCCTCGGGGCCTGGCGCCGCGGCGTTGGGGTCGGTGGAAGGGTGGGTTGAGTTCATAGTCGTGCAGGGTCGCGTCGCGGATCGACGGCGTCGCCGCCGCGGGAACGGGCTGGTTGGCGGGCGATGTGCCCCGGGCGCCCCGGCCCGACGCTCGGATTCATCGTAGGATCGAACGGCAGTCGATACAAATGCCCGGGAACGCCCGCCAGCGGGCGTTCCGACCCGCCCGTGCCCCCCGCGCCGCCCGTTGGAGCGCTCCGTGACCACCAGCCGCCTCGAGATCGACCTCGGCGCCGTCGACCGCAACGTCGCCATCCTGCGCTCCATGACCGAGGGCGCGGGACCCGGGAAGGTGCGGCTCTGCGCCGTGATCAAGCAGGACGCGTACGCGATGGGCGCGGGGCGGATGGCCAAGCGGCTGGAGTCCGCCGGCGTGGACCTGCTGGCTGTCTACAGCCTCGACGAGGCCCGGGCCCTGGCCGACCTGCCCATCGAGACGCCGATCCTGGTGCTCATGCCCGTGCACCACATGGAGCGGGCCGACGCGCTCTACCGCCTGGCCAGCCGCTCCCGGCTTCACTTGGTCGTCCACAACCCGACGCAGGCCGCCGACCTCGCCGCGCTGGCCACGCGCATGGGTGTCACCCTGCCCTGCCACGTGCAACTGGACACCGGCCTGTCGCGCGGGGGGTGCCTCGGCGACCAGGCCGAGCGCACGGCCGAGACGATCGTCAACGGGTCGCGCCTGCGGCTGGCCGGGGCCATGACGCATTTTTCGAGCCCCGCGGCCGACAGCGAGTTCACCGACGAGCAGGCCCGGCGCTTCCGGCTCTGGATCGAGCGCGTCAAGCCGCTGCTCGTCCGCGCCGCCGAGCGCGGGCACGGCCCGTGCGCCGTGCACGCCGCCAACACGGCGGCGCTGCTCCGGTCGGCCTCGCTGCACGGGACGATGGTCCGCATCGGCCAGGGCCTGTACGGCTACGGGCTGGAGGACATGGCCTCGCCCGGCGTGCAGTTCGCGCGCCAGGCGTCGGGGCTCGAGCCGGCCGTCCGCTGGGTGTCGCGCATCGTGCACGTGCAGGACGTGCCGGCGGGATGGCCGGTCGGCTACGGCAAGACCTTTGTCACCCGGCGTCCGAGCCGCATCGCGCTGGTGCCGGTGGGCTACGCCGCGGGATTGCCGATCTCCCTGGGCAACGTCGGCACGGTGGGGCTGACCGGTCGGCCGTGGCTGCGCGTGCCGGTGAGCGACGCTTCCGGGGCCGAGGCCGACGTGGTCTTCGCGCCCATCGTCGGGCGCGTCAGCATGGACCAGATCACGGTCGACGTGACCGACCTGCCGGAGCGGTTCGGTGCGGTGAACGCCGAGGTCGAGCTCGTCGGCCGGACCCGCGGCGCGCCCAACCACCTGCCCACGCTGGCCCGCACGGCCGGCACCATCACGCACGATTTGCTCTCCCGCATCGGCGCGGGGGTTGAACGGCACTACCTCGCCTCCACCACGGCCCACGGCCGCACCGCCGGAGAGCCGGGCCGGGACCACCCTTGCGTTGACGCCGCGGCGGCGGCCGCCGCGGCCGCCGAGCGGGCACGGCGCGCTGTCAGCGCCGCCTGAGGCGGGCGGAGCCCGCTGATACGATCGCTGCGATGCCGCTGCCGCTCTCGGTCGCCATCGTGTGCAGGGACAACGTCGGCACGATCGGCGCCGCGGTGGACTCGGTGCGGGACCTCGCGGCGGAGATCGTGGCGCTCGACAACGGCTCGACCGACGGCACGATCGAGTTGCTGGAGTCGCGCGGCGTGCGCGTGGAGCGGACGCAGTGGCTGGGCCACATCCGCACCAAGCAGCGGGCGCTGGAGGCGTGCCGCCAGCCGTGGATCCTGTCGATCGACAGCGACGAGTCGGTCCGGCCGGACCTGGCCGAATCGATCCGGCGGGCGTTCGCCGGCGGCGAGCCGGGCGAGCCGGCCCTGGCGGTGCGCCGGGTGGTGTACTACCGCGCCCGGCCGCTGAAGCACGCGTGGCAGCCGGAGTGGCGCACGCGCCTGGTCCGAGCCGGCTCGGCCCGTTGGGCGGGGCGCGACCCGCACGACGTGCTCACGCCGGTCGATCCCTCGGTGCGTCCGCGGCGGCTCGACGGCGTGCTGAGGCACGACTCGATCAGCACCTTCATCGAGTTCCTGCACAAGCAGGTCCAGTACGGCAGGATCAGCGCCGACGAGCTGCACGCCGCGGGGAAGCGATCCGGCCCGTTCCGTCTGGTGGTGTCGCCGTGCGGCGCGTTCCTCAAGCAGCTGGTCGTCAAGCGCTCGTTCCTCGACGGGTGGCCGGGGTGGCTCGCCGCCAGCAGCGCGTGCATCGCCTCGGCGGCCAAGCACGTGGCGCTCATCGAGCTCGGACGCACCAACGGCCGGGACTCCGAGCCGTGAGCGGCTGGGCGCTGGGCCCGCTGCGGCGCGTCCGGCCGGCGCGGCCGTTCACGGCGGACTCCGGCCCGTGGTCGCGGGCACTGGAGCAGACGCGGCTCGACAGCTGGCGGCTGCTCAAGCGGCAGGACCGCCGGACCGTGCACGCCGGAACGCTGCTCGGACGGGCCGTGGTGGTCAAGTCCGTGCGCCTGGACCGGCGGCGCGACCGCCTTCGGCTGGCCCTGGGGCTGCTGCCGCTGCGCCGGCAGTGCCGGGGGGCCCGCCGGCTCGAGCGCGCCGGGCTGCCGGTCTCGCGGGTGCTGGCGATCTGCGACGCACGCTGCGAGCAGGGACCGATCGCGCTGGCCGTGTTCGAGGCCATCGACGGCCCGACGCTCCTGCACGCGTGGGCGGAGGGGCGGCCCTCGGTCGACCGCGCTCACGCCCTGGCGCGCGCCGCCGGCTGGCTCGTGCGCCGGATCGCCGGCGCGGGACTCCGCTACCGCGACTGCAAGCCGTCCAACCTGATCCTGGCCGCGCCCGCGTGTTCCGACGCCCTGCCGACGCTGGTCATCATCGATCCCGACGGGGTGCGCAGGGGCGGGAGCGCCGACCGGCCGGCCATGCTGGCGTCGCTGTGGCTCGAACCGACCGGCGTCGGGCGCCGACCGAGCCGGTCGATGGCGGTGTGCGCCTGCCGGGCGGCGGCCGACGGCGGCGAGTGGAAGGCCCTGTTCAGGAAGGCCGCGGAGATCGTCGCGGCCCATGGCGATCCAACCCCCCGCGTGAACCCGCTGGCCCCGACGGAGGCCTGACGCAACCGACAGGTTCCTCACGGCGGGGGAATCTGGGGAGCCTGCGTTCGTGCCGGCGGCGGCGCTTCACGCGGCATCTACGATGCGTCCGATGCCGCGAGTCCGCACT
>JAEUIX010000137.1 GCA_016794945.1 Phycisphaerae bacterium | reverse complement strand
ACCAACGGCGAACATTGCACGCTCCTTGTGCCGAGATGCCATGGCGACGGGCCCGGCACGCGCCGCGCCCTGCCGGGAACGACTACGCCGTCCGGCGCAGGGCGGATTCACCCCGCCGGGCGCAGGGAAGGGCGTTCGGGGGGCGTCGGGCCGGGGGCGAAGGGTCGGTGCGTGGGCGTCAGCGTCCGCCGGGAACGGCGAAGCGTGCGTTCTCGGCGGGCCACGGGGGCGTGCGTTCGACCAGCTCGAGTGCGCCGGAAGGTTCTCCTGCCAGGGCCCACATCGCGCCGTGCCGCGCATCCATGAACCCTTCATCGATGGCCGACTGCAGCGCCGCCGCGAGGTGGTCGAAGTAGCGCCGCGTGTTCACCAGTACGAGCGGACCGGCGTGCCTGCCGAGGCGCTTGCGCGTGACCACCAGGAGGATCTCCTCGAGGGTGCCGCACCCGCCGGGCAGGGCGATGAACGCGTCGGAGATCGCCAGCATGGTGTCGAGCCGCTCGGACATGCTCTCGACCAGCCGCATGTCCGACAGCCGGCCGTGCGCGACCTCGACCGAGTGCATGAACTTCGGCATCACGCCGACCACGCGTCCGCCGTTGTTCAGCGCGCTGTCGGCCACCGCCCCCATCAGGCCCGTCGAGCCGCCGCCGGTCACCATCGTGTGGCCCCGCACGGCCAGGAGCCGTCCCAGGTCCTCGGCGTGGCGCACGTAGTCGGGGTGGCATCGGCGGCTGGCGGCGCAGAACACGCAGATCGTAAGGTGTCGGTGCACGGGGCGAGCGTAGCCGGCGCGGGGTATGCTGACCGCCATGGATCACGAGGGTCGCAGGTCGGCGGGCCGTCGGGGGCTTTGGCCGTGGTCGTGGCTGCTGGGGGTGCTGTCGGCCGTCGCCGGGGCGTGTGTTGTCGGCGGGTGCGCCGGCATCGAGAAGCGGCCGGGCCTGCTCGACGCGGTGTTCGCGCCGGTGTCCAGCGATTGGACGGTGGTGACGTTCAACATCCGCTACGGCACGGCCCCCGACGGCGACAACGCCTGGCCCAACCGGCGCGAACTTGTGCTCGAGACCATCCGCACGCTCGACCCCGACGTGCTCTGCGTGCAGGAGGCGCTGCGCGATCAGCTCGACGACATCCGTCGGGCTCTGCCCGAATTCGGAGAAGCCGGCGCCGGGCGCGACGATGGCAAGCAGGCCGGCGAGTACGCCGCCATCCTTTACCGGCGCGACCGTCTGCGCCTCGACAGTGAGAAGACCTTCTGGCTCAGCCCGACGCCCGACCAGCCCGGCTCGCGCGGCTGGGGCGCCAGCCTTCCGAGGGTCTGCACCACGGCGCTGCTGGTCGAACGCCGCAGCGGCGCGATGCTCCAGGTGTTCAACACGCACCTGGATCACCAGAGCGCCGCGGCCCGGGCCCACGGGGCAGAGCTCATCGGTCGAGCGATTCATCTGTCGCGGATGGTGGGAGTGCCGGTCGTGCTCGCCGGGGATCTCAACGAAGGCGAAGCGGGTCCGGTTGTCTCCTACCTCACGGGTCGTTCCGAGCGGGCGACCGAGGGAGGTGGCCGAGCGGAGGCCTCGCCCCGGCTGGCGGACACGTTCCGTACGGTGAAGCCGGACGAGTCGCCGGCGGGCACATACCACGCGTTCAAGGGTGACGGCTCAGGACCGAAGATCGACTTCGTGCTGGCCGACCGCTCGGTGCCTGTGCTCGACGCGGGCATCGACCGGCGTGACTGGCAGGGGCGGTACGCCTCCGACCACTTCGCGGTCTGGGCACGTCTCAGGATCGCCCGGCCATAGCGAGCCTGGCGCGGGGCGACGCCCTTCGCTGACGTTCCCGACGCCGATCGTTCGATGGAGTGAGCCATGAGTGATTCCGTGTTCCGCAGGTTGTCGTGGAGGTTCGATCCGGCCGCCAAGGCGACGCTCTCCCGGCGCGACCTGCTGAAGGCCGGCGCCGCGGCGGGCGCAGCGATGCTGTTGAGCGGCGCACGGGCGTGGGGCGTCGGGGCTCGGCCCGGGCGCCGGCTTGCCGCGGGGCGCGTGCTGGTGATCGGCGGTGGACTGGCGGGCCTGACCGCGGCGTACGAGCTGCGCAGCGAGCAGATCGACGTCACCGTGCTCGAAGCCACGGGCCGGCTCGGCGGCCGGGTGGTGACGATGAACGACCTCGTGCCCGGCAAGGTGGTCGAGGGCGGCGGGGAGCTGATCGGTTCCAACCACCCGTTGTGGCTCGCGTACGCCGAACGGTTCGGCCTGACGATGGCCGGGCTCGACGTCGATGAAGAGGGTTCTACGCCCGTCGTGATCGAGGGGCGTCGGCTGTCGGAGGACGAGTTGGAGCGTGTGTACGGCGAGATGGCCGGGGCTTTCATGGGTCTGAACGCGCCGGCGTTCCCGATCGACGCGGAGAAGCCCTGGGCGGCCGAGCGGGCGGGTGAACTCGACGCCCGGAGCATGGCAGACTGGCTGGCCCAGCAGGAGATCAGCGAGCTTGCGCGCAAGGTGATCCGCGCGGACCTGACGAGTACGAACGGCGTGACGTTGGAGCGCCAGAGCTACCTGGGGTTCCTGGCGATGCTCAAGGGGCACGGGCTGGGTCGGTTCTGGATCGAGACCGAGGTGTACCGCTGCCGCCAGGGCAACCAGCACCTGGCGTTCAAGCTTGCCGACGCGCTCGGACGAGAGCGCGTCAAGGTCGGCTCGGCCGTGGTGAAGGTTGAACGCACGGCCTCAGGCGTAAAGGCCACGACCCGCGCCGGCGATGTGCACGAGGCCGACGAGCTGGTGCTGGCGATCCCGCCGAGCACGTGGGACTCCATCGAATGGCTGCCGGCGCTCCCCGAAGCCGTGCGGGGTGCCGACGGCACGCACAGGGTGCAGATGGGGACCAACCTGAAGTACCTCGTGCAGCTCAAGGAGGCGTTCTGGAAGAAGGACAAGACCGGTCCGCACGCGCAGAGCGACGGGCCCATCGGCGCCGTGTGGGACATGACCGCCGGTCAGGCCGGAGAGGGGGAGGCGGTGGCGTGCTTCTCCGGCGGGCCGCGTGCCCGAGCGATCGCCGACATGGAGTCGCGCGACGTCGCCCCCATGTACGCCGCGGAACTGAAGAAGCTGCTGCCCGGGATCGAGGGCTCCGTGCTCCGCGGCCGGCTGATGAACTGGCCGAAGATGCCGTGGGCTCGGTGCGGGTACGCCTTTCCGGCCCCGGGCGAGGTGACGGCCGTCGGCCCGGCGCTGCACGCCGGCGCCGAACGGCTCACGTTCGCCGGGGAGCACGCTTGCTACGGGTTCGTCGGGTACATGGAAGGTGCGCTGCAGAGCGGCCTCAACGCGGCCCGGAACGTGCTCATCCGCGCCGGCCGGTAGACTGCGGTGGCCGGGAGGCATCCCCGGAGGCCGGCGGAGCGAATGGACCGGTCCGGGCTCCGTGCGGGCCCGCCTGCACAGGGGAATCGACCATGGCAACGGGCATATTCGCGGCGTGGCGGTGGCTCGCGGCGATCGGGCTGGCGGCGACTGCGGTCTGCGTCTCGGCGCACGGGGGCGTCGGCGCGGCAGCGCCAAGCATCCAGCCGGGGGCGGCCAAGGTCGATCTCCGGCCGAAGTTCGAGCCCGGCCAGACGACGCGGTACGTCATGACCGTGACCAGCGACAACACCGTCAAGCCGCAGGACAAGCAGGACCCCGAGCAGCGGCAGACGATCACGCAGGAGTTCACCCTGAGCGTCCGGACGGTCAAGACCGACGGCGAATCGGGCGCGACGGTCGAGATCGTGTTCGATCGCGTGAAGGTGCGGCTCAAGACCGACGACCTGGACCTTTCGTTCGACAGCGACCCGGCGAAGTCGCCGCCGCCGGCCAAGGGGCCGCGCAAGGACGAGATCGACGAGGCGATGGAGGGCGTGCTGCGCCAGGCGTTCCAGGGCATGGTGGGTCAGAAGCTCACCGTGGTCTACGACGGCAACGGGAACATCAAGAGCGTCGAGGGCGGCGGGGGCCTGGGACTTCCGGGGCTCATGGACAAAGCGGGCGTCGGCTCGCCCAAGGACCGCGTCGGCGGCATCTTCGGACCCATCACCACCCGCAAGAGCGGCGGCGGCCTGGTGAGCGTGGGCGAGAAGTGGCAGAACGTCGACGAGGTGTCGGTCGGTCCGTTCGGCGAGTTCAAGATGATCACCGACCACCAGCTCCGTTCGTCGCGCGACGGCAGGGCCGAGGTCGCGTTCAGCGGACGCGTGGAGCCCGCAACCGCGGCGCCGGGCGCTGCGCCGGTGAGCGTCAAGGGCGGCGGTTCGCGCGGGATGTACGTGTGGGACACGCGCCTCGGCCAGCTCAAGAGCATGACCAGCGAGCAGCAGATGAACCTCGAAGGTACCAGGGGCGGCCTGGGCTCCATGAGCAGCACGCAGACCGTCAAGGTCGAGCGCGTCGAAGGTCAGCGGAAGTAGCGATCAGGCGTGCGCCGCCGCCGGACGCGGGCGCAGCGCCTCGGCGATCAGGTCCGCCGCGCGGTCGATGGACGCTCGCGGCACGTCCAGGTGCACGACCATTCGGACGCGCTGCGGCGCCGTCGGCAGCATGAGCACGCCGGCGGCCTTCATGCGGTCGCAGAACGCCGCCGCGGTGCCGTGCCGTTCGTGCAGGTCGATGAAAACCATGTTGGTCTCGACCGGCAGGGCGATCGTGACGCCCGGCAGGTCGCGGATGAGCCCCTCGAGCCGCTTGGCGTTGGCGTGGTCTTCCTTGAGCCGGTCGATGTGATGGTCCAGGGCGTGCAGCGCCGCAGCCGCGAGCACGCCCGACTGTCGCATCGTGCCGCCGAACATCTTGCGGAATCGGTGCACCCGGGCGATGACATCGCGGCCGCCGGCGACGGCCGATCCTGCCGGGGCTCCCAGGCCCTTGGAGAAGCAGCAGCTGACGGTGTCGAAGTGCCGGGCGTAGTCCGCCGGCGCCCGGCCGGTGGCGGCGCTGGCGTTCCAGATCCTGGCGCCGTCGAGGTGCAGTCGCAGGCCACGGGCGCGCGCCGCAGCCGAGACCTTTTCGATCAGCCCCATCGGCCAGACGGCCCCGCCGCCTCGGTTGTGGGTGTTCTCGACGATGACCAGGCGCGAATGGGGGAAGTGGTGGCTGTCGGGCCGGCAGGCGTGCTCGAGGTCCGCGGGCTCGTAGATGCCGCGGTCCCCGTCGAGCGGGCGGATCATGACGCCCGAGAGCGCCGCCGGCGCGCCCGTTTCGTAATGGATGATGTGCGAATCCTTGTGGCAGATCACCTCGTCGCCGGGCTCGGTGTGAGCGCGGATGGCGGTCTGGTTGGCCATCGTGCCGCTGGGCACGAAGCATGCGGCCTCCTTGCCCATGATGGCGGCGACGCGCTCCTGCAGCGCGATGACCGTCGGGTCGTCGCCCAGCACATCGTCGCCGACTTCGGCGTTGGCCATCGCCTGGCGCATGGCGGCGGTGGGGCGGGTGACCGTGTCGGAACGCAGGTCGATCGGCGGCATGTCCAAGCGTAGAAGCGACGCCCGCTCCGCGTGCGGCCGGCCCGGTCCTGCCGTCGTCTATGCTCGGGGCCGATGGCCCCGGACGACGTCCTGCTGATCCCGCCCCCGCGCCGAGTGCACCGCCTCGGCGGGGCGACCGTCGCCGTGCCCCTCGGTCCCGTCAGCGTGACCGGCGACGCGGCGCTGGTCGGCGCGTGCGTGCCGGCGATGACGTTCCGGCCGGCCGCCGCCGCCGAGCCCGGCTGGCTTCGGGTCGAATCCGACCACGCCGCCGAGGGCCGGAGCCTGAGCACCCAGGAACAGGGCTACTGCCTGCGCATCAGCCCGCCCCTGGCCGGCTCGGCCGGGCCGGCCGGAAGCACCGTGAACATCCGCTCGGCTTCCAGGGCCGGGCTGCGGCACGGGCTGATGACGCTGCGGCAGTTGATCCGGCAATTCGGCGGAAGGCTGCCGTGCGTGGAGATCGACGATGCGCCCTCGTTCCGGGCGCGCGGGGCCATGCTCGACGTGTCGCGCGACCGCATCCCCACGATGGCCGAGTTCGACCGCATCATCGACACGCTCGCCGAGCTGAAGTTCAATCACCTGCAGCTCTACACCGAGCACACCTTCGCCTACGCCGGCCACGATGCGGCGTGGCAGGGCTGGAGCCCCGTCACGCCCGACGAGGTCCGGCGGCTCGACGAGCGGTGCGCCGCGGCGGGCATCGAGCTGGCCGCGAACCAGAACTGCTTCGGCCACCTGGCCCACTGGCTGCGGCTGCCGGCCTATCGCGATCTGGCCGAGACCCACGGCGACTGGATGTTCGACGTCTGGCCGCGCTCCGGCCCGTTCAGCCTCTGCCCGACGGATCCGCGCTCGCTGGCCCTGGTGGAGGACTGGCTGTCGCAGCTGCTGCCGTGCTTCCGCTCGGACCTGGTCAACATCGGCTGCGACGAGACCTACGACGTTGGGTGGGGTCGCAGCCGCGAAGCGTGCGAACGGCTCGGCGGCGGGGCCGCCGGGCGCATCGCGGTCTATCTGGAGTTCGTCGCCGGGGTGTGTAGAGCCGTGCGCCGGCACGGCAAGCGGCCCATGCTGTGGGCCGACGTGGCGCTCTCCCACACACAGTGCGTGCGGGGCCTGCCCACGGACGCCGTCGCGCTGGCCTGGGGCTACGAGCCCGATGCGCCCTTCGAAACCTGGTGCCGCACCCTGCTCGGCGCGGGGCTGGAAGCGTGGGTCTGCCCCGGCACCAGTTCGTGGCGGTCCATCGCCGGCCGCACCGCCGAGCGGCACGGCAACCTGGCCGCGGCCGCGGCGCAGGGCCTCACAGCCGGCGCCGGCGGCATGCTGGTGTGCGACTGGGGCGACACCGGGCACCACCAGGTCTGGCCCGTGGCGCTCATGGGATTGGCCCACGGCGCACAAGCCGCCTGGAACGGCAGCGGGGATGGGTTCGACCCCGCGGCGGCCGGCTTCCACGCGCTGGGCGACCGTTCCTTGCGTGTCGGGCCGTGGCTGGAGGCGCTCGGCGATGCGGACGAGCCGCTGCGACGGGTTGCGCTGGGCCTTTCGCGCGACGGCCAGAGCGGAAGGCTCCGCAACCAGGGGGCGTTGTTCGCTGATCTGCACGGCGCGGCGTGGGATCGCAAGAGGGAGGTCGGGCCGATGGAACTCTGGCAGGACGCCCGCGCCCGTGTGGCGGATCTGGCCACGAGCGTGCCGGACGGCGCCGGTCCGCTGGTGAGCGCGGAACTGCGCCACGCGGCGGAGGTGATGCGATTCGCCGCCGATCGGGCCGTCCTGCGGCGCTCCGGGGGCGACCACGGCGCGGCTCGCCTGGCGCTGCGCGAGCGGCTGGCGGAACTGATCGGCGAGCATCGGCGGCTGTGGCTCGTGCGCTCGCGTCCGGGCGGGCTGGAGCACAGCGTTGGCTTCTACCGGTCGGTGCGGGACGACCTGGCCGACGAGCGCGCCGGGCCCGTCGGCGGTACGCTTGCGCCATGACGGCGGGCGCGACGAGACTGGTGGTCGGGTGCATGACGGGCACCAGCATCGACGGGCTGGACGCGGCACTGGTGCGGATCGAGGGGCGCGGGCTGTCCATGCGGGCGACGGTGGAGGCGGCGAGCGCCACGCCGCTGAACGACCTTTCGGCCCCGCTGCGGGCCCTGGCCGACCAATCCCCGATGAGCGCCGGGGCGATGGCCGACGTCGCCCGTCGGTTCGGGCTGCTGCACGCTCGTGCCGTGCGTGAGCTGCTCGCCGGGCGCCGGGCCGATCTCGTCGTCGTGCACGGACAGACTGTCTTCCACGCCCCGCCG
>JAEUIX010000109.1 GCA_016794945.1 Phycisphaerae bacterium | reverse complement strand
CGCACGGCCCGGCACGACCTGCACATCCCCGCAGTACGGGCAGGCGATCTTCGATCCCGGCGCAACGCCCGCGGGATCGAAGGGCTTGTCGCACGCCTCGCACGTCATCATCCCGTCCGCTCGCTGGGTTGAGATTCCCTGTCCCATGGTCCGGTCATCATACCGGAAGCGATTGCTACGCTGCGGTGGGTCGCCGCGGCCCGTCCCGCGGCCGGAGAATGAGCATGCGCACCGCCCTGAGGTCTTTGCTTTCCGTCGCGTTGCTCGGCCTGGGCATCAGCGGGTCGTTCGCCGACGAGGGCATGTGGCTGCTCAACGCCCCGCCGGCAGCGCGGATGAAGGCGGCGCACGGGTGGGCGCCCGACGAAGCGTGGCTGGCGCACGCGCAGCGCAGCGCCGTGCGGTTCAACACCGGCGGTTCGGGTTCGCTCGTGTCCGGGCGCGGGCTGGTGATGACCAATCACCACGTCGGACGCGACATGCTTGCCAAGCTCAGCACGCCCGAGCGTGATTTCAATGCAACCGGGTTCTACGCCCCGACGCTGGACCAGGAACTCCCCTGCCCGGACCTGGAACTGAACATCCTCTGGAGCATCGAGGACGTGACCGACCGGGTCAACGCCGGCGTGGCGCCCGGCGCGGAAGTTGCGGCCGCCAACCAGCAGCGCCAGGCGACGATCGCCGAGATCTGCCGCGCGGCCGGCGAGAAGTCGGGCCTTCAGCCCGAGATGGTCACGCTGTGGCAGGGGGGGCGGTACCACCTGTACCTGTACAAGCGGTACACCGACGTTCGGATCGTCTTCGCCCCGGAGGAAGCCGTGGCGTTCTTCGGCGGCGATACCGACAACTTCGAGTACCCGCGCTACTGCCTGGACGTGATGTTCTTCCGCATCTACGAGAATGGCAAGCCGCTGGCCAACGACAGCTATTTCACCTGGGAGCGGGGCAGCAACGAGGGCGACCTGGCGCTGGTCGTCGGCCATCCGGGATCCACCAGCCGGCAACTGACCATCGATCATCTCGCCTCGCTCCGCGACGCGGAGGTTCCCGCGCGCCTGGCCCGTTACTGGCGCAGCGAGGTGCGATCGACCGAGTTCGTCAACCGCAGCAAGGAGCACCGGCGCGTCGGCGCCGACGATCTCTTCGGTGTCGCCAACGCACGCAAGGCCGTCAGCGGCGCCTACCTCGGCCTGCTCGACCCGGCGATCATGGGCCGCAAGGCCGCCGACGAGCGGGCGCTGCGGGAGGCCGTCGACGGCAACCCCGAGTGGAAGGCACGGTTCGCCGACGGGTGGGACAAGGTCGCCGCGGCCGCCAAGGCCCGGCGCGACCTCCTGCCGCTCACGCAGGCGCTCCGGATCCGTTCCGGCCTGCTCGGGCGGGCCGTGACACTGGTGCAACTGGCGGAGGAACGGACGTAGCCCGACGGTGAGCGTCTGGCCCGGTACCACGAATCGCAGATGCCGGCGGTGGAGCTGGAGCTGCTTTCGCCCGCGCCGATTTCGGCGCTCTACGAGCGGTTTCTGGTCGAGGACTGGCTTGTGCGCATGGTCGAGTTGCTGGGGGCCGATCACGAACTGGTGCGATTGGCATTAGGAGGCAAGCGCCCGAACGAACGCGCGGCCGAACTCGTCAACGGCTCGGGGCTGGCCGATCCCGCGTACAGGAAGGACCTGTTCTCCGGAGGGGGCTGGATCGTGGCAAAGTCCTCCGAACCGATGATCGCTCTCGCCAAGGCGCTCGACCCCCACCTGCGCCGCCTCCAACGCCAGATCGAGGACACCGTCGACGGACCGGAGGCCGACGGTTACTCCAAGATCGCCTCCGCCCGGTTCGCCGTACACGGCGAGCAGGGCTACCCCGACGCAACGTTCACGCTGAGACTGGCGTACGGCCCGATCAGAGGCTACGAGCAGGACGGCAGAACCGTGCCCGCGTACACCGACTTCGCCGGCCTCTACACCCGCGCCGCCGAGCGGGCCGGCCAGGAGTTCTTCGATCTGCCCAAGCGGTGGACGGACCGCAAGCCGCAGCTCGATCTCTCCACGCCCTTCAACTTCGTGTGCACCGCCGACATCATCGGGGGCAACTCGGGCAGCCCCGTGCTGAACAAGGCCGGCGAGGTCATCGGCCTGATTTTCGACGGGAACATCCAGAGCCTGGTGTGGGATTACGCCTACAGCGATGCGCAGGGTCGGGCCGTCTGCGTCGACGCGCGGGCGATCATCCATGCCCTCCGAGCGGTCTACGAAGCGAAGCCCCTGGTCGACGAGATCCTCGCCGCGCGTGAGACGAACAAGTAGACTCCCCGTCCGTGACCGGTGAATCGCGAAACCCGGGTCTGCAGCCCGCGACGCCCGCCCTGCCCCGGTCGATCGGGTTCTGGGGCGCCACGGGCGTCATGGTGGCCGTGATCATCGGCAGCGGCATCTTCAAGGCGCCGCCGGAAATCGCCCGGTGGATGTCGGACCCGTGGGCCGTGCTGGCGTTCTGGCTGGCCGGCGGTCTGCTGGCGCTCTGCGGTGCCCTGACCTACGCCGAACTGGCCGTGCTGCACCCCCGGTCCGGCGGCGTCTACGTCTTCCTTCGAGAGGCCTACGGAGACGCGACCGGCTTCGTCTTCGGCTGGGCGTACATGCTGCTGATCAAGCCCTTCGCCGCCGGAGGGATCGCGATCGTCTTCGCCGAGCATTTCAACGCGCTGTTCGGAATCACGTTCGATCCCCGTGTTGAGACCTGCATCGCGCTGGTCCTGCTCACGGCGATCAACGCCCGCGGCACCGTGCTGGCCGCGGGCGTCGCCGGCGTGCTGACCATCATCAAGGCCGGTGCGCTGGTTGCCGTCGTGTTCGGCGCCGTCGCGGCGGGGCGATTCGTGGCCGGAGCAATGTCGCCCGCGCCGGCGACGGTCGAACCCGGCGGTTTCGTCGCCGGTGCGGTCGCGGTGCTCTCGGTCGTGCTCTGGTCGTACGACGGCTGGAACGACGGCGGCTCGCTCGCCGGCGAGGTCACCGAGCCTCGGCGCACCCTTCCTCGCGTGCTCATCTTGGGCACGCTGGCGGTCACGGCGCTGTACGTCGCGGTCAACGCCGCGTTCTTCGCGGTGGTGCCGCTGGCCGAGATGCGCGGACGCGAGACCATCGCCCCGCTGGTCGGCCAGCGCCTGATCGGCGACGCCGGCGCCGTGGTCATGAGCGTGGTCATCATCCTCTCGACCATCGGCAGTTCGCACGCGTCGATCCTGACCGGCGCCCGCGTCACGTGGGCGCAGTCGCGCGACGGCCTGATGTTCAGCTTCCTTTCGCGCGTCAGCCGGAGGAACACGCCCGCGGTCGCCCTCTGGGTCCAGTGCGCCCTGTCGTGCACCGCCGTGCTCGCGCTCGGTGGCTTCGCCGAACTGGCCGGGGGCTTCGTGTTCTGCAGGTGGATCTTCTACGGCCTGGCCGGCGCCGCCATCTTCGTCGAGCGGGCTCGAAGACCCGATGCGCCGCGTCCCTACCGCTGCGTCGGCTACCCGATCGTTCCGGCGGTGTTCGTGCTCAGCGCCGCCGTCATGACCGGCGCCAGCATCTACAACTCGCCATCGACCACGCTCCCGTGGGTCGCCGTGCTGCTGGCCGGCTGGCCCATCTACCACGTCTGGCGCCGGTTCGGCGGCGGCCGGGCTCAGAACGCCGCGCCGCACTCGGGGCACTGACGCCCCGCGACCTCGAGCAGCCGGTAGCCGCACGATTTGCACAGCAGGTTGGGCAGGCGGACCTCGATGTCGAGGCCGCAGCCGTCGCAGCGGCTCAGCCCGAGTTCGAGCGTCAACCCCTTCGAGCACCTGGGACAGATCACCGACACGCGCGGCACGCCCGCCCCCTCGGTCCCGCCGAGCCGCGTTGCTTCGCCGGACCGCAGCCGCTGCATGATCATCGCCGCCAGCGTCGCCGCGGCGTCGATCACGCCCACGGCCCCCAACAGCCGGAACAGGCTGTCCTCAGGCAGGCTGTCGGGCCAGAGTGTGATGTACGTCAGAAGGCACCCCATGCCCGCCGACGCCAGCACGGCGCCCAGCCTCAGCAGGGACAGCGCCGGCGCCGTCACGCTCGTCAGCAGCAGCGCCACGTGCGCCAGTGTGAACGATGACAGCGCCAGCAGCCACAGAGCCTTCCAGACCCACTCGCTCCCTCCATCGGTGCCGAACCACACCACGTACGTCGTGTAGCCGAACCCCGCCACGCACGCCGCCAGCCCCGCCGCCGCCAGGCCCAGTGCCCGCCGGGCCTGGATGAGCTTCCCGTGCGCCGCGGCAAACGAGAAGTACAACGCCAGCGCCAGCGTGCCGCCAAGAGCTCGAACGCCAGAATCGGCCGTCATGATCCAGATCGCCGAGAGGCAGACCGCCAGATTGGCCGCGAACACGACCAGGCCGATGTTGGCCATGGCTTCGTGCAGACCCTTGTCGATCGCGGTGAACATGCTCAGGGCCACGCCGCAGTGCAGCGCCAACGTCCCCAGCGTGAGCATGATCCGCACGCTCGCCGGGCTGAACGACCCGCTCAGGAACGTCACGACGGCGACCACGGCGCACACCGTCACCGATGCGAGCATCGCCAGCAGCAGCACTCGTCGGAATGTGGTCGCGGGCCTGATCATGGGCTGGGCGCTGTGGAGCCGGGCGGCGGCGGGACGCTACTTGGTGTCGAAGAACTGCATGTCGCGACGGCGGCGATCGTTCTCCGATCGCTCGTACTCCTCCAGTTCCGCGATCGGGTTGACGGCGGGGAAGTCCGGGTCGCCCGAAATCGCGAACGTGTGGGCCTGGTCCTTGCCGTCGATCGTCAGCACCACCTTGTAGGTCCCGATCGGCACGCGGGCGCCGGTCTGCTGGCCCCGCGCGGGCGCGCGCCGCAGATCCCATGTCACGGTGTGCATCCCCGGCTCCATGGATGGCAGCTTCAGTTCACGGACCGGCGTGCCGTCGGGCTCGGTGACCTTCAGCGTGCCTTCCTTGGCGACGGCCGTCAGCGAGTAATGGATCGTCGCGTTGCCCGCCGGGTTCTGACCCCGGAACGCGCGCACGCCGCTGCTGCCGTTGGCGGGAGCGGGCCGCAGCACCATCACGTTCGCGGGTTTGTAGAGCGTGAACGGCGCTGCGAGCGCATCGGCCGTCAGCTGGCGGATCGTCGAAACGTCCAGGATCCACAGGCTCCGCCCGTGCGTCGCCGCGACCATCTCGCCCGCCGTCGGGTGCTGCGCAAAGTCGTGCACCGCGACCGTCGGCAGGTTGCTGTTGAGTTTCGCCCAGGTGCGCCCACGGTTCACCGACACCCAGCACCCGAACTCCGTTCCGAGGTACAGCACGTCCGCTCGGCGCAGGTCCTCGCGCAGGGCCCGGGCCGATCCCGCCGAGGCCGGCAGGTCGCCACGAAGGTCGCGCCAGGTCCGCCCGTAATCCTCCGATGCGATCAGGTACGGAGCATCGTCGTCGCTGCGGTGCGCGTCGAGCGCCGCGTAGACCCGCCCGGCCGCGAAACGAGAAGCCTCCAGCGTTGACACCGTCAACGGTCGGGTAATGAACTCACCCAGCGGCTTGCCCGGCGGCAGCGGTTCGGCCCCCGCCCGAGCTCCCGCCTCGCCCCGGCCCGTGCGGGGTTGCTCACGCTTGGCCTCGAACGTGAGCGACAGACGGCCGTCCTCGCTGCGAGCGGTGCCCGCCATCGATTCACCCTCGACCTTGCCCTCCAGCCGCACCGCTCCGGTCGGGCCTTCGATCGAGATCTTCAACTCCCCCGTCGCCGCGTCGAACGAACCGGAGGTCACCGGCCCCGTAAACGCGTCCGAGGCCACCCGGCCGCCGACGCGGCCCTCGCGGTTGCGCTCCACGATCAGGTCGAAGGCGCCCTCGCCGCCCCCCTCGGCCTTGATCTTGGCTTTCCACGTGCCCGCGACCGGGTCGCCGGGCGTCGCCGCAGCGCCCTCGCGCCGAGTCGGTCGGGCCCCCGGGGGTTGTGCCGGACGCGCCTCGCCCCCCGCAGCCGGTGGCGGACTCGCCGCTGGCGCGCCCGGCGCGGGCTCATCAGTGGTCTCGGTCTCTTCCTCGGGCACCCTGCCGGGCCGGGCACCGCCCGGACCCCGGCCGCCCCCGCCGGCCTGGCCGGGGCCACGGGCCGCATCGGGAGAAACGTGCTCGGGAACGTCCTTCATCAGGTCGAACCACGTCTTGCCGCCGTCGCGCGTGGTCCACATCATGCCGTCGTCGGTGCCGACGTACAGCACGTCCGAGTCCAGCGGGCTCTCGGTCAGGGCTGTCGCCGTGCCGCGCTCGGTCCGCCCCAGGGCCGGCGAGATGGCCTTGATCGTCGCCGTCGCCGACAGGGCCCGGAACACGTAGTTCCCCGCGCTGTAGTAGATCCCCGGGTTGTGCGCCGAGAGTACGAACGGCGTCTTCCAGTTGAAGCGGTACTGCACGCCCCGAGGCGGCTGGGGCCGCAGCGACCCGCTGCGCCCCGTGCGCAGGTTGCGCCAGCCACTGCCGCCGTTCTGGCTCTCGTAGTAGAGCTGGTCCGGGTCGTTGGGATCGACGGCGCAGATGAACCCGTCGCCGCCGCCG
>JAEUIX010000090.1 GCA_016794945.1 Phycisphaerae bacterium | reverse complement strand
CGCCGGGCCGACCTGCTGGTGGACGACGCGACGATGGCGGCGTGGTACCTGGAGCGGATCCCCGAATCGGTCTACTCGATCGGCGGGTTCGAGCAGTGGCGCAAGGATGCGGAGCGCACGGACCCGCGCGTGCTGTTCATGTCGATGGCCGACGTTTCGAAGCGCGATCCGGCGGAGGTGTCCGCCGAGGCGTTCCCGGATCTCATGGAGGTGGCCGGCGAGGCGCTCATGCTGCACTACCGGCTGAACCCGGGCGAGGACGACGACGGCGTGACGCTGGAACTGCCCATCGGGCTGCTGCCGCGGCTGGAGCCGGCGCGCTGCGAGTGGCTCGTGCCGGGCATGGTGCGGGACAAGGCGCTGGCGCTGCTGCGGGCCCTGCCCAAGAGCCTGCGGGCGCCGCTGGACCCGGTGCAGGCCCTGGCCGACCGGGCCGCCCAGATTCCGTTCGGTCGCGGATCGCTGCTCGACGAACTCTCGGCGCTGGTGCAGCGGGAGCGCGGCGTGACGATTCCCCGTTCGGCCTGGCCCGTCAAGGCGCTGCCCGAGCACATGAACTTGCGGATCGAGGTGGTGGACGAACAAGGCCAGCGACTCGCGACCGGGCGCGACGCCGCGGAACTGCAGCAGCGCCTGGCGGCCCGGGCCCGCAAGCACCTGGCGGCGATCGCCCGCAAGAGCTTCGGGCGCGAGGGCATGACCGCGTGGGATTTCGACGCGCTGCCGCCTCGGCCCGAGGGCGGCGGCCACCCGTGCCTGGTGGACCACGGCGCGACGGTGGCCCTCACGCTGCTGGACAGCGCCGAAGCGGCCGCGGCGTCGACGCGCCTGGGGGTGCGGCGGTTCTTCGTCCTGGCGGCCCGGCAGGAACTGGACTACCACATCGGCCGGCAGCCGAACCTGGCGCGCGTTCGGATGCTGCACGCACCGCTGGGACCGGGCGAGGACCTGCTGGACGGCCTGCGCTGCGTGGTGGCCGAGCGGGTGTTCATGGCGGGCCAGCCGGAGGTGGCGACGCGCGAGGCCTTCGAGCAGCGGCTGGCGGAGAAATGGGGCCGCATCGGCCTGACCAGCCGCGAAGTCGCGGCGCTGGTCGAGACCATTCTGAACCTGAGACAGACGGTGGCGCTGCGCCTGGCCCGGCCGTTCCCGGACTACTGCGCCGATGCCCGCGAGGACATCTCAGAGCAGGTGTCGATGCTCGTGCCTCAGGGGTTTCTTCGCACGGTGCCCGAGGTGCGGCTGCGCGAACTGCCGCGGTACCTCGAGGCGGTGGTGGTGCGTCTGCGGAAACTGGACAACGGCAACTGGGGGCGCGACCAGCAGGCGATCAACGCGTTGCGTCCGCTGTGGCGGCGCTGCCTGGGAGTGCTGCGGGAGGCGGAAGCGGCGCACGCGGCTCCCCCGGCGGGTGTCGAGGAGCACCGGTGGCTGCTGGAGGAGCTGCGGGTGTCGCTGTTCGCCGAGCGGCTGGGCACGAGCGTTCCGGTGTCGGCCAAGCGGCTCAACGATCACTGGGCCGGACTGGGGCTCTGAGCGGATTCTGCGCTGCGCTCGCGTGGTTATCCGACGTCGATCCGGGGATGCCCCAATTCGTCGCCGGCGTCGCCGGATCGCGTCAACGGACTCCTGCGGCGGTCCGATGAAGCTGGTCTGGGAGCAATGCATGCCGCCTGGACCGCCGCCAAGTCAGCAGCCGATCACCAGCGCCTTCGCCGACGACCCGGAGATGGTCGACCTGGTCAAGCTGTTCGTCTCGGAAATGCCGGCGCGGGTCGAGATGCTCCGGGCGTGCTGGTCGCAGCAGCGGTTCGACGAGCTGCGCCGGCTGGCGCACCAGCTCAAGGGCGCCTGCGGCGGGTACGGCTTCGACCAGGTGGGCGACTCGGCCGCGCGACTGGAGAGCGCGCTCGACGAGCTGGCCGCCGGCGGAGCCGAGGCGACGCTCCAGGGACTGAGGACGCAGGTCGAGTCGCTGATCGCGCTCTGCGGGCGCGTGCGGGCCGAGTAGATCATCCGGGAGAGTCTGTTTCGTGGTGCCGGAGAGCAGGGAAGTGAACTCGTGTCGGACCTGAACGCACAACCCGTCGTCCTTGTGATCGACGATTCCGTCGACGTGCACCGGTTGATCGGTGCGCGCCTCAAGAGTGAGAACGTCACGATCGCTTCGGCCATGGACGGCCGGCAGGGCCTGGCGATGGCGGCGGCCCAGCGTCCGGCGGTCGTGCTGCTGGACCTGGACATGCCGGGCATGGACGGGTACGCGGTGCTGCGCGGATTGAAGAACGACCCGTGCACGGTGAACGTGCCGGTCATCGTGCTCTCGGGCATGTCCGACAGTTCGGACAAGGTGCAGGCGTTCGAGCTGGGCGCGACCGACTACGTCACCAAGCCGTTCGACTTCGCCGAATTGCGGGCCCGCGTCAAGGCCGCCCTGCGGCTCGACCACCTGCTGCGGCTGCTGGCCGACCGGGCCGAGATCGACGGCCTGACCGGGCTGAACAACCGCGCCTCGTTCAACAAGCGCTGGGCCGCGGAGATCAACGAGCACCGCCGCTACGGCCACCCCGTGTCGCTGGCGATGCTCGACATCGATCATTTCAAGAAGATCAACGACACGTTCGGCCATCCCGCGGGCGACGCCGTGCTGCAGGACTTCGCCAGGATCGTGCAGGCCTGCGTCCGCAGCACCGACGTGCCCTGCCGGTACGGCGGCGAGGAGTTCGCGGTGATCATGCCGCACACGGCCGCCGGCGACGCCCTGGCGGTGTGCGAGCGCATCCGCGAGGCCCTGGCGGCGCACGTGTTCCGCCGTCACCCCGAGCACCGCGTCACCGCCTCGATCGGCCTCACCGGCTCGCAGGGATCCATCGTCAACCTGCCCCCGGAGCGTTGGATCGAGGAAGCCGACCAGGCCCTCTATCGTGCCAAGCACTCGGGCAGGAACCGCGTGGTGGCGGCGCCGTTCCCCAACACGCCCGACGGCGCGGCTCCCAGCCCATCGGCCGCCGCGGCGTAAACACCCCTCAGAACGGGAAGATCACGCCCGCGTAGACCATCAGGCCGTTGCGGGCCGGGTTGTTGTCGTCGCCGTTGATTCGGGCGTTGGAGATGTGGTGCCAGCGCAGGCCCACCTGCAGGCGGGCGGGCGTGCCGTCGATCGCCTTGGTGAAGCCCGCGCCCAGCCGGGGGAGGAAGTTGAAGCTCGTGCCGCCCGGCGGCGTCTCGTCGAAAGCGCCGAGCACGCCGATGCCGGCGTCGAGGTAGACCGTCCAGTCGAAGTCGTCGGCGTGCAGCAGGTGCCATCGGGCCACGAGGCTCGCCGAGAGGCCTCCCGTATCGTCGCCGGGCTGGTTGAAGTACCACGCACCCAGCTCGATCTGGAACTCCAGTTCACGGGCCAGGAACGTGCTGAAGCCGACGAACAGGTTGCCGTCGGTGGAGTCCTCGAAGTCGAACGCCGCGCCCCCGCCGAGCGTGAGGAACCACGGGCCCGGCTCGCCGAATCGTGGGGCGGCGGCCGCCTGCGGCGGCGGTTCGGCGGGCTGGGTCGCCAGGGCCGAGGCAAGGTCGAGCCGCAGCGGGGCTTCATCGGGCGCGACGAAGGCCGGTGAAGCGGCGGCCGGAAGCAGCAGGGCGGCGACGGTGGCCGCGACGCGGATGCGGACGCTGGAGGCTGGGCGGAACATGCCGGGCACGGTAGCGGCGTCGCTACAGTCCGTCATGAATCCCCAGCGGTCCGAACCTGATCCGTTGGCGGCCGAGGCAAGCCGAGCGCGCCTGGACCGAATGGAGGAGACGCTGGCCTTTACCGAGCGCGCGGTGGAGCGATTCGGCGGCCAGCTCGAGGAGATCAGCCGCGGGCTGGAGCGTCTGCTGCGACGCGTGGAAGCGATGGAGCGCCGCGTCGAAGGCTTGGCGGCGTCGTCGCGTCAAGCCGAGTCGAGCGCGGGCGAGACGGAAGAGGCGCGGGCGCCTGAATGAGCCGGCACGACCGAGCGGGCGCGTTCTGCCAAAAACACAACCGCCGCCCGGAGGCGGCGGAGTGAAGTGACCCCTAGGGGATTTGAACCCCTGTTACCAGGATGAGAACCTGGCGTCCTGGACCGGGCTAGACGAAGGGGCCGGTTGCACGGAGTTTATGCCCCGGGCGGCCGGGGAGGCAACCGCCCGCCGGACGTCCCGGAGCGGCGGTCAGAGGATCTCCACGACCTTGAACTTCTTGAGACCGCGCGGCGTGCGGACGCTGATGACCTCCCCGACGCGGGACTTCATCAGGGCCTCGCCCATCGGGCTGGTGGCGGTGACCTCGAAGATCTCCTCGGAAATGGACCCGGAAGCTTCGCCCACCAGGCGGAAGGTCTCGATCTCCTCCGAGCCGTCTTCGCACAAACGCACGGTGGCGCCGATGAACACGATGCCGACCGAGCGATGCGCTTCGTCGACCACGCTCGAGGCGGCCAGACGCTCTTCCAGCCGGCGGATCTCCGCCTCCTCCATGCCCTGCTGCTCGCGGGCGGCGTGATAGTCGCCGTTCTCCTGCAGGTCGCCCAGGGCCCGGGCTTCGGCGATGCGCTGGGAGATCACCTTCCGGTTGGCCACCAGCGCGTCGAGCCGCTGTTGAAGCCGGTCGCGTTCGGATTTGGTCAGCATTTCCATACAGCCACCGTCCTGTCTTCCGTCCGGTCGTGCCGCGGCCGTGGGTCGGCCGTCGACGAGTTTCGTGGGGGAACCGCCCCCCGCGCGCCCTCCCAAGCCCCCGAGAACCGCCGGGCCCGCGCCCGGAGCAAGCGAACCAACGGGCGAAACGCCGGGCGTCTCGCGTGGGCGGTGGTCCCTCGCGCGTGGGGTCCGAAAGGGTAGGTGCGGCGTCTGCCGATCGCAAGCCCCGGGTGCGGGTGGCGTGAACCGGCGCAGAGATTGCACGCCAGAACGCGGATTGGCCGATGCCTCCGGGTCCGAGGAGGCGTATGGCTCGCAGGAACAACGGGGCATCACGGTGGCAGGCCGCGGGCGCGATTGTGACCGTGGCCCTGATGTGCGCGCTGGGGATCGGCCTGCTGGCGGGGCAGCGGGCGCTGGCCGAGCGGGCGGGCAAGGTTCGGGAATCGCGGACCGAAGCTTTCCGGGTCGAGTTCGATTGGCCTCCGCTGGCCGGCGCTCAGCCGGGGCCTGACGGTCAGCCGGCGACGTGGCTCAGCGTCACCCAGCGCGAGGATCTGACCGCGCTGGCCATGCGGTCGCTGACGGCCAACCCGATGGACCACGGGGCGCTCCGCCGCACGGGCGAAGCGCTGCTGGCGACGGGCTGGTTCTCGGCCATCGAGTCGGTCAGCCGCGAGCCGCACGGTGTGGTGCGCATCCGCGGGCAGTGGCGCATCCCCGCGGCGGTGGTGCGATCGGGCGACCGCGACCACCTGGTCTCTTCCAAGGGCGAGTTGCTGCCGGTGACCTACCGGCCCGACGCTTCCCGTCTGAAGGTCATCTACAACCCCTGCAATCCCCCCCCGGCGAAGCCCGGCGATCCGTGGCTCGGCGGGGATGTGCAGGCGGCGCTGGCGCTGCTGGCCTACCTGCAGCCGACACAGGCGTACGGCCAGGTCATGGGCATCGATGTGCGGAACTACGTGCGGACCAAGCGGCTGGAGATCGTCACCGACCGGAACAATCGCGTGCTGTGGGGCGCTCCGCCGGGTGAGTTCAACCCGGGCGAACCCGCCGCCGACGTCAAACTCAAATGGATGCTCTACCTGCGCGCCAGCACCGACTACGGCCAGCGGATCGACGCGGCGCGCCCGGTGATCGACCTGACGAACCCGCGGGGCATCATGATCGACCAGGCCGCGATCCCCGAGGGTCAGGAACCGCCGCCGGCCCCGCCGCCGGCGCCCGACACGAACAAGGCGAAATCCAAGAAGCGATAGGACCGCGCACGGCCGCGGATCCGCTCACGGCCTGTCGCGCAGCGCCGTGCGCACCAGGCGGTCGCACAGGTCGGGCGTCTCGATGCCCGCCGCGCGCGCCGCCTTGGGCACGAGCGAGTGGTCCGTGAATCCCGGCGTGGTGTTGATTTCCAGCAGCCAGGGTGTGCCGTCGCGGGCCAGCATGTAGTCCGTCCGCGAGATGTGCCGGCACCCCAGCGCCGCGGCCAGCCGCACCGCGTCGCGCTGCACGCGCCGCAGCACCCGACCCGGCAGCGGGGGGTTGACGATGTACCGCGTGTCGTTGCGGATGTACTTGGCCTTGTAGTCGTACAGCCCCTGGCGCGGAACGATGCGGATCACCGGCAGCGCCGAATCGCCGATCACGCCCACCGTCAGTTCCGCGCCGGCGATCCGCGGCTCGACCATGTACGACCGCGACACCCCGCGACTCCGCTCGGCTTCGATCGCCCTGCAGCAGGCGGCGAATTCCCGCGTCGATTCGCAGATCCGCAGGCCGATCGTCGAGCCTTCGTGCACGGGCTTGACGACGACGGGCAGGGGCAACGGGCAGCGCCGGTCGGCGGTGTTGAGGATGCAGGCCGGCGGAGTGGGGATGCCGATGGCGAGGGCGACGCCCTTGGTGGCCATCTTGTCCATGGCCAGGCGCGCGGCGGCGGCGCCGGAGCCGACGAACGGCCGTCCGTCGGCCTCCAGGATGTCCTGCAGCGGGCCCCCTTCGCCCCAGGGGCCGTGCAGGTAGGGGAAGATGACGTCGGCGGGCGTCGCCCGCAGCGCGCCGGGCGAGATGCGGGTGATGATCTTCAGCCGCACGTCGTACCGACCCGTGCGGCGCAGCGCGTCGGCGATGCCGGTGGCGGACTTGATGGAAACCTCGCGCTCGGCGTCGGGCCCGCCGCCGAGCACCAGCACGCGCACCGGGCGCTTCACAGCGAGGCCCCCCAGATGACGACCTCGTTCTCGAGCGTGACGTTGAAGGCGGCCTTGACCTTGTCGCGAACCTGCCGCATGAGGGCCAGGATGTCCGCGGCGGTGCACCCCTTGTCGGCGATGACGAAGTTGGCGTGCTGGGGGCTGACCGATGCGCCGCCGACACGCATGGACTTGCATCCGGCCTTGTCGATGAGCATGCCGGCGGAGATCTTCGAGCCGGCGACGGCGATGCCCGGCAGGTCCTCGCGGAGCGTGGGGTTCTTGAAGAAGCAGCCCGCCGAGTGGTCGGCCAGCGGTTGCGTCTTCTTCTTGTACGCCATCACTTCCTTGAGCCGATCGCGCAGCGCGTCGGGGTCGGCCTTCTTGAGCTTGAACTCCACGTGCGTGATGACGAGCCCCTTGTGCTCGCCGAACCGGGCGTGCCGGTAGGTGAAGTCGATCTGGTTCCGCCGCAGCGACACGGGCTGCCCCTGGCGGGTGAGCCCTTCGACGGCGTGCACGGTGTCGCCGGTCTGGCCGAAGTTGCCGCCGGCGTTCATCACCACCGCCCCGCCGACCGAGGCCGGGATGCCCCCGAGCGCCTCCAGCCCGCCCAGGCCGAGCCGCCCGGCTTCCAGGATCAGTTTGGGCAGGTTGACGCCCGCGCCGGCGCGGATGATCCCGCCCGTCGGCGTCTGCGTCACGCTCCACTGCCCGAAGTCCCCCGAGTTCAGCGACACGACCAGTTCCTTCACGCCCCCGTCGGCCACCAGCAGGTTGGCGCCGTCGCCCAGGATGCGCAGGTCGGGGTCGATCGCCAGGCACGCCCGCAGCGCCTCGACGCTCCCGGGCCGGGCGAACCGCAACGCCGGACCGCCGCAGCCGAACCAGGTCTGCACGGGGTGATTGGTCAGGATCTCGACGGGGGCGGACATGGTGGGCATGGTCGGGGCTCGAACTGCGGCCGCTTGGCCGCGGCGGGACGGACCGATTCCGGAACACGAACCGGGCGGCTCGACCGGCTCAGGCGTGTGTGGTCTTCAGCAGGGCGTGGGCGACCTGGTTCACAGGTCCGGCGCCCATGACCACCAGCAGGTCGCCGGGCCGAAGGGCGGTCTGCAGGTGCTCGACGATCGCCTCGAAGGGGTACAGGTGCATGGCGTGCACGCCCTTGTGGCGCAGCCGGTCCACCAGGTCGCCGGCGGTGACCTTGGTCTTCTCCTCCTCGCTGTCGCGCACGAAGTAGATGTGGGGCACGATGACCAGGTCCGCAGCGCTGAAGGCCGAGGCAAACTCCTCCATCAGGTGGCGCGTACGGGAGTGCTGGTGGGGCTGGAACACGCAGACGAGCCGGCCCGAGCGTTTCTCGGGCGCCTCGGCCTGGCGGAGCGCCTTGAGGGTGACCTCGACCTCGGTGGGGTGGTGGCCGTAGTCGTCGTACACGCGGACGCCCTGGCCCGTCGGCCACGAGGCGGCCCGCCACTGCCCGAGCAGCTGCGTCCGGCGGTCGAGCCCCGCGAAGGCCGACAGCGCACGGGTGATGACCGCCGGCGGGGCGCCCAGCACGGCGGCCAGCGCCGCGGCGGTGGCGGCGTTCATGGCGTTGTGCTCGCCGGGCATGGCGGTCTGCCACTGGCAGACCACGCGCTTGTCGGGGCCGATGAGCGTGGTGACACGCGTCGCCGGTTCGTGCTTGACCGACCAGTCGGCCGCGGGGTTGAACCCGATGGTCTGCACTCTGGCGGCGATGCCGGCGGCGACTTCGCGCCGGTGGGCGTTGTCGTGGGCGATCAGCAGCAGACCGCCCTCCTCGGCCGGGGCGATGCGCCGGGCGAACTCGGCGAACGACTCGATCACCGCGTCGAGCGTGCCGTAGATGTCCAGGTGGTCCGCCTCGACGGCGGTGACCACGCCGATGGTCGGGTGGTAGTTGTGGAACGAGCGGTTGAACTCGCAGCTCTCTGCCAGCAGCAGCCCCGGCTTGCCCGCCCAGGGGCCCGTGCCGATGGTCGCCGAGCCCAGGCGGAACCCGGCGGCGGGCCCGGGCGTCGCCCCGCCGAGTTGGCGGCACGTTGCCCCGAGAATCGCCGTTGGGTCCAGCCCCGCTTCGGCCAGGACGCACGAGAGCATCGCGGTGGTGGTGCTCTTGCCGTGCGTGCCGGCGATGCAGACGGCGGTCCGGCCGAGCATGCAGCGGCCCAGCGCCTGGGCGTAGGAGAAGTGCGGGATGCCCCGACGGACGGCTTCGGCCAGTTGCGGGTGGTCGGGCTTGATGGCGGCCGAGGCCACGACGAGTTCCGTGTCCGGCGGCAGAGGGCCGGATTGGTCGAGCGACACGGCGATGCCCGCGGCGGCCAAGGCGTCGGTCGTCTCCTGGCGGGTCGAGTCCGACCCGCGCACGACGGCCCCACGCGCGGCCAGCATGCGGGCCATGCCGGCCATGCCCGAGCCGCCGATGCCGATCAGGAACGTGCGCTTGCCCTTGACGTCCCAGGGGGTCGTCGGGCGGTTCAGCGCGGCGGCTTGTCGGGCCAGGGCCATGGCTGCGTCAGCGGCTGAGCGGGCGGAGGGATCCGGAACGACCAACGGTCCGGCGGCGGGCCCGGGCCGAGCGGCGGCAGGGTTCGAAGGCATGGACAGGGTATCGGCCCGGCGCGCGGCGCGGGGTCGATCTTTTCGTCGCGCCGCCGACGACCCTCGCCGCGGCGCCGCGCCGGCGTTGCGACTCGGGTCCGATCAGGCGGCGGGGGGCGTCCCGGCGGCCGGAGTGGCGCCGGCCATGGAGGCGGCGCGGGCGGCCGCCGCCGCGGCGTTGGCCTGTGCCCAGGACATCTCCCCGGGCCGGGGCTGCTCGACGCCGGAGCCGGGCTTCTGCTGCTCCTTGCGGACCTGGTTCAGGCCGTCCTGCAGGATGGCCATGACGACGATCCAGCCTACGACGCCGGCGACGATGTGCTGGGCGTAGCCGAGCTTCCACTTGTCGCCGATGGGCGAGTTCCAGAGCATGTGCATGCCCACCGAGAAGAAGTAGAGCCGGAGCACCCGCATGTCGCCGAGCATGCTGAAGGTGAACTTGCGGTCGCCGCAGACCTTCCACAGGCCGGCGCCGACCAGGGCGGTCCAGAGCGTGTGCATGCCGAAGATCGACAGGGTGCCGCGGATTCGGATGCTGCCGAGCATGCCCTCGACGCCGCCACCGTCCGCCAGCAGGCCCCGCAGGGCGTAACCGGCCGACTCGAACACCTGGAAGCCGCAGCCGACACAAGCGCCAAAGAGCAGGCCGTTGAGGGTGTAGCGGTACTTGCCCTTGGCCCACATCATGATGATGACGACGGTCAGGCCCTTGGCAGTTTCCTCGATGGGGCCCGCGGCCATGGCGGCGCCGTCGAAGGCCTTCCCCAGCCACTCGCCGATGAACGGGAAGGTCTGGAAGAAGAACAGCGTGATGATGAGCGAGATGATGCCGCCGGTGGCGAACCAGCGCACGACCTGGAACAGCGACACGTTCCGAAGGATGTTGAACTCGAAGAAGAGGATGAGAATCGAGAACGGAACGGCCAGCGCCCCGACGATCATCAGGCCGGGCCAGAGATTGTGGTTCGTGGGCCATTGCTTGACGGCGAAGTAGAAGCCGATGGCGACGATCAGCGACGCCGCGAAGATGCGGGCGAACACCCAGGGGCGGGGCCACGAGGTGTCTACGTCCTTCAGCGCGGGCGTGGTGGTGGATGTGCCACCGATGAAGTACTGCTCGACCTCCTCGGGCGTGCGCTTGCGGAACACCTCGGCGAACATCCGCTGGAAGCTGAAGCCCTTGACCTGCTCCATGCCCGCAGCGCGGGTGATGTGGCCGCTGATGGTGCCGAAGAACCCCTCGCCCGGCGCTGCGCCCACGGCGCCGGCGGGCGTGCCCGGCAGCGCGCCGGCCAGTTGCCAGACCGAACGGCCCATGCGCACCTGCTGGCCGGGGCCGAGCGTGCCGCCCATGGAGACCTGGCCGTCCACGAAGACCTTCCCCTTGGCCGGGGCGAAGGCCAGCCGCCCGTCGGCGATCGACAGCGTCACGTGCACGTCGGCCACGTCGGCGTCGTCCGACAGCAGGTTGCAGTCGGCGCTGCGGCCGATGGTGGTTTGACCGGCCACGACTTTCACCCGCTTGCCCATGTCCGGGCCGCTGATGCACTCCAGGAAGAACTGCGGCGCCGGCGGCGCGGGTTGAGCCGGAACGGGTGCGGGATTCTGCGTTGCGCCGTCGGAACCGCTGGTCGTCACGAGGAACCCCTTTCCCCCCGGGGCGGGCTGGACCCGCGGAGGATCACCGATGCACACTGGGTTGTCAAGCGGCCTTCAATGGTGCATGCCCGAGGCCTGGGACATTGCGGTCGTGGGGGTCGGAGCGGCGGGGCTGATGGCCGCGATCGCCGCCGGGCGGGCCGCCGAGCACGCGGGCAGAGCCCTGCGGATCATCGCCCTGGACGGCGCCAGGACGCTGGGGGCCAAGATCCTGGTCGCCGGCGGGGGCCGCTGCAACGTGACGCACCACGCCGTGGACGAAACCGCCTACGCCGGGTCGAGCCGGCACGCGATCAAGCAGGTACTCCGGGCGTTCGGCGTCGATCGCACCGTGGCGTTCTTCGCCGAACTCGGGGTGGAACTCAAACGCGAAGAGACCGGCAAGCTCTTCCCCACCACCGACGATGCGCACACCGTGCTCGATGCGCTGCTGGGCGAGGCGGCGCGGCT
>JAEUIX010000083.1 GCA_016794945.1 Phycisphaerae bacterium | reverse complement strand
AAGGCCGCGGGCAGGTCGGCCACGTCGAGCCGGGCGGCGGCGACCTTGATCGCGGCCGACGCCCGCCACGCGCCCGTGGCCAGGCCGGCGGACCAGCCGGACCCGCGCAGCGTCCGCACCCGCTCGAGCATCGCCCCCGCGCCGGGCACCGGCGTGAACCGATCGGGCCGCTCGACGGCCTGCCCGCGCAGCAGCGTGGTGAACGATTCGTGCACGGCGTGAAGGTCATCGGCCCCGGCGTCGCGACCGAGACTCCGGCGGACGATCTCCGCGACCAGGCCCGTGTCGGTCGCGTGGGCGTAGTCGGACCAGTCGGTGACGAACCCGCGGATGCCCAGCGCATCGTCCATCGCCCGGACGAAGCAGGCGTCGTCGACGCCGGTCGTCTGGAGCAGGGTGCCGTCGAGATCGAAGACAACCAGTGGCATGCGCGGCGGGCGGACGGGGGCTGCGGGGGCCCGACGATCGGCAAAGATCGCCCAGTTTCACGGGCGACAATGGCCGGACCGGCGGGGCGCAGTAGAGTAGAGAATCGGACGCGACGACGCCCCAACCCGGCGAGCGTTCGGGGGAAGCCTGCTGCTGGCCGTGCTGGCAGGGTGGGTGTGGTGCGCGCTGCCCGCGAGCGCCCAGTTGAGGCCCGAGCAGGTGCTGGTGGTGTACGACCGGCGGATCGCAGAGTCGCTGGCGGTGGCGGAGTACTACGCCGGGTCGGCCAAGGTGCCCGGGGGCGAGGGCAACTTGCCGGGCGTGCGGCCCGGCGTGGAGGTGTACAACCTCGAAACCTCGGGCGCTCCGCCCGCGACGTTCTTCGGGGCGAACATCGACCGGCAGATGTTCATCGACCGCCTGCGGACTCCCATCCGCCAGGCGCTGAGCGTCAACAACCGCTGGGCGACGATCCGGTGCATCGTGATGACCAAGGGGCTCCCGCACCGGCTGCTGGACTCGACGACCCTGTTCATCGGCGACCAGCCGGGGAACCTGGCCGCGGCGTGGCAGGCGGGCAACCTGACGTGCGCCAGCGTGGACAACGAGTTGACCCTGCTGTGGCAGAACCTCGAGACGGGCGAGGCCGGCGGCGCGGGCGACAGCAAGGCCGACGGGGCGATCCTCAACCCGTACTTCCGGCGCACGCTGCCGTTCGACGGGTGGCCCACGCGGTTCATTCAGTCGACCAAGAACTTCCTGGCGGCCAGCACGACGCCGGCAACCGGCGCGGGGATGTACTGGTCGGCGCTGGTGTCCAACATCCTGACGGTGCCGGCCGCGACGCACACCACCCCGGGCGATATGTACCTCGTCTGCCGGCTGGACGGCCACACGGTCGCGGACGTGCGGGCCATGATCGACCGGGCGCAGAACCTGGTGTACGACGTGGCGACCGCGACCGCGGTGATCGACGAATCGGGCTCGAACGGCACGGCCGACTCGGCGCGGAACGGAGAGTTCGACAACCAGGGCGTCGACGAGGTCTGCGGCGGCGACGACTACGAGCAGACGCGCGACGCGCTCACCGCCGACGGCCGGTTCCGCCGCGGCCCGGCCAACACGCCGCCCGCGGTGGTGTACGACGCGCTGGGCGGCGCAGCGAACTTCTGCGTCGGTCCCCTGATCGCGTACAACGGCGAGGGCAGGCTCGTGAGCACGCCGGTGGTGCTGATCACGCACTTCGGCAACAACCACCAGGCCCCGCTCCCGGGCCAGGGCGCCGGCTCGCAGCCGCCCGCCGGCTCGTCCTACGCCCAGAGTTTCGTGCTGGCGCCCGGAGCGGTCTTCAACTCCATGGAGTCGTACAACTGCCGGAACTTCGGCGGCCTGGGCGGGTACCTCGGCCAGCAGCAGGCGGCGGACTTCCTGGCCGCGGGCGGCACGTTCGCCGTCGGCGACGTGTTCGAACCGCTGGCGGCCCACGTGCCGGACTCGCTGATGCTGGCGCGGAACTTCCTGCTGGGCAATCTGTCATGGGCCGAGGCGGCGTGGTCGGCGATCCCGGTGCTGAGCTGGCAGGGGATCGTCCTGGGAGACCCCCTGGCCCGCCCGACGCGGACCAGCGAGGACCGCGACGGCAACGGGCGCATCGGGGTGGACGATCTCTACTCGTTCGTCGCCGCGCCGGCGGACCTGAACAACTCCGGCGGCGTGACGGGGGCCGACCGCCAGTTCGTGGAGGACGCGGTGCGGATCGGCGAGCGCGCGGGCACCAAGGGCCGTCAGCGGCCCTGAGCCTTGACGGCCCGACCCGTGGCGCGCGGCGCGAAGATCGCCGTCGGCTTCCCGAGCGCCTTGCCGGGCTTGTGCGGCCCGGCCTCGACGCGCGCCATGGCCGATCGTGCGTTGGCCAGGCTGTACTCGGTGCCGATGAACCGCCGGCCGTAGTGCACCGCCATGACGGCCGTGGTGCCCGAGCCGGTGAACGGGTCGAGCACCAGGTCTCCCGGGTTGCTGGTCGACAGCACGACGCGCTCGAGGTAGGCCTCGGGCAGCTGGTTGTCGTGATAGGCGCGCCGTTCCTTGTTGTTGCCCTGCACGCGCCCCCAGTACTGGCCGTACCACACGTCCATCGGCACGCGCATCCCGGGCGGCATGCCGTCGCGCTTGTTCTGCGTGCGCGGGTCGAAGTACGTCGTCGCGCGGTCCGACGGCTCCAGCACCGGCGCGGGGTTCCAGGTCCGGCCCTGCAGCGACTTGACGAAGCACAGCGCGTGCACCTTGGAGTTGATGAACCCGCCCGTGCGGTTCTGCCCGAAGCGGTAGTGCCAGATGCACCAGTTGGCCATCGGCATCCGCAGCTGATCGCGGACGAACACCACGATGTCCGCCGCCGTGTCGTCCGGGATGTTCACCCACATCGTGCCGGTCGGCTTGAGGGCGCCGGCGCAGATGGTCAGCCAGTCGCGCGTGAACTGCAGGTAGTCCTCGCGGGGCAGCGCGTCGTTCCACCGGTCGTACGCGCGGTTCCAGTTGAACGGCGGGTCCGCGAAGACCAGGTCCACCGCCCGGTCACGCACCTCGGGCAGATCGGGCAGGATCTGCCGGCAGTCGCCAACCCAGACCCGGCACGTGCCCGCGCGGTTGCTCAACGGGCCGACGGACCGTTCTCCCGGCGCTGCGCACGGCGCCGGCCGGGTCTTCTTCGGCGCGACCTCAAC
>JAEUIX010000070.1 GCA_016794945.1 Phycisphaerae bacterium | reverse complement strand
ACCGACGGCGCCAGCGTGACGGCGACCACCTGCTCCGGCGAGAAGAAGGCCTGCTCCGGCGAGGCCAAGTCCTGCGGCGAGGGCGCGGCCAAGAGCGGCTGCTCCGAGGGCAAGGCCAAGGTGCAGGGCTGCTCGAGCGAGGCCAAGAGCTGCTCCGGCGAGGCCAAGAGCTGCTCGGGCCAGATGAAGCCCGCCCAGAACTAAGGGGAATCCCTCAGTCGTAAATCAACCGCCGGGCGTCCAGTCGACTTGCCGCCCGGTTGTTTTTTTGGTGACATGTGGGAATGACAACGACGGCGTGGCGGGTGATGGCGCTGGCGATCTCGATGTTCCTTGTGTTCGCCGGGGGGTGCGACAAGCACGCCGAGGACAAGCAGGCGATCAGGGCGGCGCTGGAGGCCAACCGCCAGGCGATCATCGCCCGGGACGCCGACGGGTTCATCAAGTCGATGTCGGAAGGCTCGTTGGAGTGGTTCGACCGAGTGCTGCGGCTGGCCCGCACGGGGTCGCGGTCGGACGTACAGGCGCTGCGCCCGATCGACCGGGCGCTGATCATCGCCCTGCGCAACCGGGTTCCCAGGAAGGACCTGATGAAGTTCGATGCGAGGAGCTTCATCACCTGGGCCATGGAACTGGGCTGGTGGGACGCGGGCGCCGAGGATGAGGAGACGGTGGGGTCCATCCGCGTGCTGGCGACGACCGCGACCGTCAAGATGAAGCTCGACGGCCGTCGGACCGACCGCGAAGTCGGGCTGGTGAAGGAAGGCGACGCCTGGAAGCTCGACATGGGCGACGGTGCCCGGCAGTACGACCGCCGTTTCCGCGAGGCGATGGACCGCTACCGCCTGGACGAGAACCGGACCATCCTCCAGCTCGAGACGTTCATGTCCGGGCGCGAGGCCCGCGACGACCTCTGGGACCCGCCCAAGTAGGCCCTCGGCCGCCGCGCAGGCCGTTCCGGGCGGGTACGCTTGGCCCGTGACCGACACGCTGGACCAGATCGAACGCGATGCGCACGCCGCCCTGGAGGCCGCCGCCGACGGCGCGGCCCTGGAGGCCTGGCGGATCGCGTTCATCGGCCCCAAGGGGCGCGTCAAGGCGGCGCTGGGGGCGACCAGGGACGTGCCCGCCGATCAGCGGGCGGCCTACGGCAAGCGCGTCAACGCGCTGGCGGCGGACCTGGAGGCGCGGTTCAGGCAGAAGCAGGGGGCCGTGGGCGGCGCGCCCCGGCCGGCGTCGGGCCCGCGGGTGGATGTGACGGAGCCGGGGCTGGTCGAGTCGCACGGCCTGGGCCGGCGGCACATCGTGCTTCGCGTGCGCGACGAATTGTGCGACGTCTTCGCCCGCATGGGCTTCAACGTGGCCCAGGGGCCGGAGGTTGAGGACGATGAGCACAACTTCGTCAAGTTGAACATCCCCGCCGACCACCCGGCCCGCGACCCGGCGGACAACTTCTACGTGGACGACCCCGCGCGGGCCCAGCGCCCCCGCATGCTTCGCAGCCAGACCTCCACGGTGCAGATCCGCATCATGGAGCAGGCGTCCGCCGCGGCCCGGGGCAACCCGGCCGCCGTCGGCGGGCTGGCGGCGCCGATCCGCATCGTCGCGCCGGGGCGCGTCTACCGGCCCGACACGGTCGACGCGACGCACTCGTTCATGTTCCACCAGATCGAAGGCCTGGCGGTGGACCGCGGCACGACCATGGCGGAACTCAAGAGCACGCTGCTGCATTTCGCCCGGGCGTACTTCGGCCCGGAGACCGAGGTGCGGCTGCGGCCGTCGTTCTTCCCGTTCACCGAGCCGAGCGCCGAGTTCGACATGAAGATCCGCCTTCGGCCCGACCAGCCGGTGCGGTGGATGGAGCTGGGCGGCTGCGGCATGGTGCACCCCAACGTGCTTCGGGCCTGCGGCATCGATCCCGAGGTCTGGACGGGCTTCGCCTTCGGCTTCGGCATCGAGCGGCTGGCGATGGGCAAGTACGGCATCCCCGACATCCGCATGCTGTACGAGAACGACCTTCGGTTCCTCAAGCAGATCTGACCGACCGGCGGCCGGCCGCGCCTGATAGGCTTGGCGCATGCTGACCGGGGTGCTGGCGTCGCTGGCGGTGTCGCTGTCGGGCCTTGGGGCGCCGCCCGGGATCGAGGCGGCCCGGCCCGACCTGGACCGCTACCTGTCGCTGGTCGAGGACGTGGGGTTCCCCGGCGTGGTGCACGCGCAGTTCGGCGATGCGCCGGCCTACGCGCGAGCCGTCGGCTTGGCCGAACGGCGGTCGGCGACGCCCAACCGGCTCGACACGCTCTTTGACTGCGGCTCGGTGGCCAAGAGTTTCACGGGCGCGCTGGCGATGCGCCTGCGCCAGGCGGGCCGGCTGTCGCTCGACGAGCCCCTGAGCGCCCGGCTGCCGGGCGTGCCGCTGCACGCGCGGGGCGTCACGCTGGAGCACCTGCTGCGGCACACCTCCGGCCTGGCGACGGACTTCGACCCCGGCGAGGTGGATCTCGAATCGCCCGACGAAGTGGCGGCGGCGATGCTGGTGCGCACGCCGCGGACGCCCGCCGGGGCCCACTACAAGTACGACAACCGCAACTACACGCTGGCGGCGATCGTGCTGGAGCGTGCCGGCGGCGGCGACCTGCGAGCACTGCTGCGCCGCGACCTGTTCGGTCCGGCGGGGCTGACCTCGACCTTCTGCTCGCAGGACGAGGACCTGAACCTGCAGGGGCGGTGCGCCACGGGCTACCAGCGCGGCGGCGAGGCCGGCCTGGCGATGGCGACGCCGTTTCACTACGGCTTCCGCG
>JAEUIX010000027.1 GCA_016794945.1 Phycisphaerae bacterium | reverse complement strand
CGAACCCGCCATGGCGCTCCGCCCGCATCCCGTCCAACCGCCCACACGCTGCTCGTCCCCCCGTGCACCAGCGCCCCCGGCACGCCCGCCTCGCGCAGCACCGCCGCCGCCGCGTCGATCGCCGCGCCCTTGGCGATCGCGCCCAGGTCCAGCGCCAGGTCGGGCGCGCCGAACCGCACGGTCAGTTCCGCTTCATCGAGTTCGACCATGTTCATGCGCCCGGAGAGCGTCGGGTCGAACGCGCCGCCCGAGGCGCCGGAGATTCCCTTCGCCAGGCGCAGCAGCGCGAACGTCTCGGCCTCGACGCGCACGGGCCGCGCACGGGCCGCTCGGTTGACGCCGGAAACAACGCTCGCGGCGTCGAAGCGGCTCCACCGGGCGTGCAACTCGGCGATTCGGGCCACGGCCTCGTCGGCGGCGGCGGCCGCCAGCGGCCCGGGCGCGCCGGCCACGACGACCTCGAACCGCGTGCCCATGGCCGCCAGCGCCCGGCGCAGGCCGCCGGGGTGGCCGCTCATGCCGGGCCGCTCGTCATGGTCTTGGGATCGAACCGCATCGACCGGCCCTCCCACGCCGAGCGCGTCGCCAGGTCCACCACCACCATGACCTTCGTCGAAAGGTCCACGTCCGCCGGCGGCCGCTCGCGCGTGCGGATGCAGCGCAGCCAGGCGAGCCGGTGCACGTCCTGATCGTTGCCGATGTCGTCGCACTTGATCGTCTTCTCGTCGAGTTCCTCGGCGTAGATGCGCTCGGGCCGCACCACGCAGTTGTTCCCGCCCAGGTAGATGTTCCCCTTGTGCCCGCGGATCATCGTCTCCAGGCCCACCTCGTTGGCCGTCGAGCCCACCACCTGCATGATGTGCTCGCCCTCGAACTCCACCGTGATGTTGATCTGGTCGTGGTTGTCCATCGCCTTGTCGACCATCCGGGCGCCGATCGCCGTCACCCGGGTCGGCCAGCCCATGTCCAGCGCCAGCATCAGCGGCGTCATCACGTGCACCAGCAGGTCGCCGATGATCCCCGTCGAGTACCGGCTGTACCGCCGCCAGCGCGCGAACACCAGCGGGTCCCACTTCGCCGGGCCCGACGGGCCGCACCACGCGTCCCAGTCCAGGTTCACCCCGGGCTTCCAGTTCTGGTCCAGCCCGTAGTAGTTCCACTCCCCGTCCTTGCTGTTGCGGCAGTACGACGTCTGGCTCCACACCGCCTTGCCGATCGCCCCCGACTTGATCAGCTTCCGCGCCTCGTGGTACCGCGGCAGCTGCATCATCTGCGTGCCCACCTGGAACACGACGCTCGGATTCGCCAGCACCACCTCCCGCACCCGCAGCGCCTCGGGCAGGCGCAGCGTCATCGGCTTCTCGCAGTACACGTCCTTGCCCGCCGCCACCGCGTCGATGGCCATCTGCGCGTGCCAGTGCTCCGGCGACGCGATCAGCACGCCGTGGATATCCGGGCGCGCCAGCAGCTCCTTGTAGTTCCGGTACCGCCCCACCTCCACGCCCGGCTGCTTGGCCGTCACCTTCTTGTGCGCCCGGTCCAGGTGGCTGTCGCACACGTCCGACAGCGCCACGATCCGCACCTTCTCCCTGCCCTTCTCGTGGATGGCGCAGAACGCGTCGCAGTGCCCCGTGCCCATGCCGCCGGTCCCGATCACCGCCATGCGGATCGGTTCGTCAGGCCCCACCGGGTCGTGCGGCTTGGCCACGGGAACCGGCCCCAGCGACAGGCCGCCGGTCTGGCACCCTTGCAGCAGCGCCGCCGCGCCGAGCAGACCCGCCGACTGCACCAGGAAGCCGCGACGCGACGACTCGTAGGGCGTCTGGGTCGGGGCGATGTTCGTCGGTTCGGTCGCCATGGCGGTTTCTCCGGGGGTGAACCGGCAGCATACCGCCCGCACCCGCCCGTGCAACCGCCCAAAAACGAAGCGGACCGCGGAGGGAATTCCGCGGCCCGGCCTGCGTCAATGGGCGCAACAGGACTTGAACCTGTGACCCCAGTCGTGTGAGGACTGTGCTCTAGCCAACTGAGCTATGCGCCCGACGGGCCAACTCTACGACCCCTGCGCCCCATTGTCATCCCGCCCTCGGCGCTCTCTTCACTACTTGTTGATGTCCTTGGCCGGGCCCGCCCCGCCACTGCCGGCCGGCGACGGTCCCGCCCTGGCCTTGGGCAGGCGCTCGCCGAGCATGGTTTCCAGCAGCGCCGGCGGTGCGCCGTACAACCGGCTCACCCGTCCCGAGCGCAGCACCAGCGGAGCCGCCGACGGCTCGGTCACCGCCAGCACTTCGATCTCCTCCAGCGGCTCGCCCTGCGCGTTGGCCAGGCGGATCGTCGCCAGCGGCTCGACGTTCGGCACCGCGTCCAGCCGCACCGCCGACGGCGCCTGGGCCGTCAGGTACGCCACCAGTCCGTTGATCTCCGCGGCCTGCTGCGACTGCAGCAGCATCGTTCGCCCGTCGGCAAGCACCTCCACCCATCCATCCGGCGATCGCCGCCATCCCCGCTGCACCGTCGGCGACGAGCCCCCCGTCGTCGCGACCGTCACCGCACCGATGTCCAGCGCGCTCAGCGCCGTCGCCGGACGGGTCACGTAGACGCCGGGATCCAGCGAGATCTTCGACAGCGCGGCGGCATCGACCGCCAGGAGCGTTCGCTGCCCGCCGCCCTCGTCCACCGCCGCGAACAGGTTGCGCCCCCCCGCGTCGGCCGGACCGCCGATCGACAGGTCGCGCGACACCGCCACCGGCCTGCCCTGGGCGTCGCGCCACTCCAGTTCCACGATCAGGCGTGCCGCCGGCTGATCCAGCCCTGTCGACGTATCGGGCAGCGCCTCGTCGTAGAACCGGGCCGCCTGAATCCCCTCCAGCGTCGCCAGCAACCTTGCCACCGCCTGCGGATCGGCCGGAGCGCCCACCGGCTCGGTCACCGCCCACCTTCCCGCCACCCTGGACAGCGCCACGCTGCCCGTCCGGTTGATCAGCCGCACCCGCGCCGCCGACGCCGTCGCGCCCGCGAGCACCAGCCGCTCGCGCCACGCCCGCGCCCCCTGGCCCGACAGCAGCGCGTGCAACTGGTCCGGCACCAGCGCCAGCCGCTCGACCGGCTGCGAGACGCCCGGGGCCGTGCGCCCCCGAACCGCCAGCAGCCCCTGCCCCGCCAGCACGCGCGGCGACAGCCTGATCTCCGCCGTCGATCCATCGCCGTACGACAGCTTCAACGCCGACCCGCCCGCCTCGATCTTCGCCTCCCCCGACGGAGCCGCCGAACACCGAAGCTCGCCGATCACGCGCAGCAGCTCTCGCACCCGGCCCGCGTCCAGGGCCCAGGCCCGGTCGTCGCTCAGGCCCGCCGGCACCAGGTCCCACGTCCCCGGCGTGCGGCCCGCCCGGATCACGTCCGTACGGCCCCCGCTGGTCAGTTCCACCCTGACCACCGCCCCGACGTCGGCGTCCAGCACCCGGTCCCCAACCGGCACGCTCGGCGCCGCTCCGCCCCCCTTGGGCAACGAGATCACGAGCATGGCCGCCGCAGCCAGCAGGATGGCCGCGACCAGCGCGACGACGACGGTGCGTGACGACATGCCGAACAGTATCGACCGGCGGCCGCGCCGTGCTACCGTCGGGCGGTGCGACCGCTGATCGGCATCACGTGCGACGTGGTCCAGACGCCCGACGGCAAGCTCCGAGCGGTCGGTGCCGGCGCGTACTTCCAGGCGGTGCACGACGCCGGCGGTCTGGCGGTGCTGCTGCCGCCGGTTCCCGCCGCCGCCGCGGACTACGTCGACCGCTGCGACGGCGTCGTCCTCACCGGCGGACAGGACCCTCGCACCGAGGATTTCGGAGCGCCGACCCACCCGGCCGCCGAGCCGATGCACCCCGTGCGCCAGGAGTTCGAACTGGCGATGCTGCGGGCGCTCGATCGGTCCCGCCAGCGCGCCGCCCTGGGCATCTGCCTGGGCATGCAGCTGATGTCGCTGCACGCAGGCGGGCAGCTGAACCAGCACCTGCCCGACACTCTGGCCACCGCCGACCGCCACCGCAAGGACTTCGCCCACCCGGTCGTCCCGGCGCCGGGGTCGGGACTGGAACCGGGGTCCGTCGCCAGCAACCACCACCAGGCCGTTGCCGACGCCGGCCGCCTGCGCATCATCGCCACCAGCGACGACGGCGTGATCGAGGCTGTCTCCGATCCCGACCGCCCGTTCTACCTCGGCGTCCAGTGGCACCCCGAACGCACGGCCGACACCCGCCTCGGCGCCGAACTCTTCCGCCGGCTGGTGCGCGCCGCCTCGGGGGCCTGATCGCCCTCACGAGATCACGGGCTTGGCGTGCAGCAGCGTCAGCGTGTCGGTCACCCCAAGGTTCAGGAACACTTCCCGCGTCGCCGTCGACCGGTTCAGCGTGTAGAAGTGAATGCCCCGGACCTCTTGGTCCAGCAGTTCGCGGCACTGCTGCGTCGCCCACTGCACGCCCACGCGCCGGACGCGATCCGGGTCGCCGTCGGTCCGGTTGATCGCACGCAGCAGCGGCGCGGGGAACCGGCACCCCAGCGCCATGTCCGCCATCGACAGCATGCCCTTGACGCTCGACACCGGCATGATCCCCGCGACGATCGGCACCTTGATCCCGGCGATCTCGCACCGGTCGCGGAAGTCGAAGAAGTCCTTGTTGTCGAAGAACAGCTGCGTGCAGATCCAGTCCGCCCCGGCGTCCACCTTCGCCTTGAGGTAGTCCATCTCCTTCACGCGGTTGGGCGTCGCGGGGTGCCCCTCGGGGTAGCCCGCCACGCACACGCCGAAGCCGCGTGGGTCGGGGTGTTTGCGGCTCTCGTTGAACGCCCGGATCGCCCGGACAAGGTCCGCGGCGTACCGGTACGCGTCCTTCGACCGGTCGTGATCCGCCAGCGCCTTGGGCACGTCGCCGCCCAGGGCCAGGATGTTCCCGATCCCCGCGCCGGCGTACCGCTCCAGGATCGATCGGATCTGCTCGGCCGTGTGGCACACGCACGTCAGGTGCGGCACCGGGTCCAGCCTCGTCTGAGCCTTGAGTCGCACCACCAGGTCGTGCGTCAGTTCCCGCGTCGAACCGCCCGCCCCGTACGTCACCGACACGAACGACGGCTTGAGGCTCTCCAGTTCCGTGATCGACGTGTACAGCGACTCGGCCGCTTCCGGCGTCTTGGGCGGGAAGAACTCGAACGAGAAGGTCGTCGCGTGCTGGGCGAAGATGTCGCGGATGTGCATGGGTGTGCCCGGCAGGACGGCGCAGCGCGCCCGACGGTGGGATATCGACGCGCGGGACGACCCTTCCCAACCGCCTTCAGTCTACCCGTTCATCCGGATGAATGGATCAATATTCTGGCAAACGGGGCAACCCGTGCCATTGCTGACGCCTGGAATCCCGCCCCGCCTTCCCTACGCTGGCGGCATGACACGAGCCCTCGCACTGCTGTCGCTGATCACCCTGCTGCCCCTGTTCGCCGCGGAGTCCGCCATGG
>JAEUIX010000246.1 GCA_016794945.1 Phycisphaerae bacterium | reverse complement strand
CGAGATCGAGCGGCTGGTGCAGGTGCTCTGCCGGCGCACCAAGAACAACCCCGTGCTGCTGGGCGAGGCCGGCGTGGGCAAGACCGCCATCGTCGAGGGCCTGGCGCAGCGGATCATCTCCGGCGAGGTGCCCGACATCCTGCACGACCGGCGGCTGGTGGTGCTCGACCTGGCGATGATGGTCGCCGGCACCAAGTACCGCGGCCAGTTCGAGGAGCGCATCAAGGCCGTGATGAACGAGGTCCGCCGGGCCAAGAACGTGATCCTGTTCATCGACGAGCTGCACACGCTCGTGGGCGCCGGCGGCGCCGAGGGCGCGATCGACGCCAGCAACGTGCTCAAGCCGGCGCTGGCCCGCGGCGAGATCCAGTGCATCGGCGCCACGACGTTCGACGAGTACCGCAAGTACATCGAGAAGGACGCGGCGCTGGCACGCCGGTTCCAGCCGATCCCCGTGGACCCGCCCAGCAACGAGCAGACCATCGAGATCCTCAAGGGCCTGCGCGAGAAGTACGAGCAGCACCACAAGGTGCGGATCACCGACGAGGCGGTGGCCGCGGCCGTGGACCTCTCTGGCCGCTACATCACCGGGCGCGTGCAGCCGGACAAGTCGATCGACGCGATCGACGAGGCGGGCGCCCGCGTGCGGATCAAGAGCATGACCAAGCCGCCGAACCTGGCGGACATCGAGGCCGACATGGAGCGGCTGGCGGTGGAGAAGGACGAGGCGGTCAAGGCGGCCGACTACGAGCGTGCGGCGGAGCTGCGCGACAAGCACGAGACGCTGAAGAAGAAGAAGGAGCAGATCCAGAAGGAGTGGCGCGAGAAGAGCTCACAGACCGCCGGCGTCGTCGACGAGGAGGTCATCGCCGAGGTCATCAGCAAGATGACCGGCGTGCCGCTCAAGCGGCTCAAGAAGGAGGAGGCCGAGCGGCTGCTGGACCTGGAAAAGGAACTGCACAAGAAGGTCATCAGCCAGGACGACGCGATCAAGGCGATCAGCAAGGCGATCCGCCGGGCCCGCGCGGGCCTGAAGGACCCCCGCCGGCCGATGGGCTCGTTCATCTTCTGCGGGCCGTCGGGCGTCGGCAAGACGCTGGTGGCCAAGGCGCTGGCGGAGTTCATCTTCGGCGACGAGGACGCGCTGATCGTCCTGGACATGTCCGAGTACATGGAGAAGCACAACGTCAGCCGCCTGGTGGGCGCGCCCCCCGGCTACGTGGGCTACGAGGAGGGCGGCCAGCTCACCGAGCGGATCCGCCGCCGGCCGTACTCCGTCATCCTGCTCGACGAGGTCGAGAAGGCGCACCCCGACGTCTTCAACATGCTCCTGCAGATCATGGAGGAAGGCCGCCTGACCGACTCGTTCGGCCGGAACGTCGACTTCCGCAACACGATCCTGATCATGACCAGCAACATCGGGGCCGACCTGATCAAGGGCGGCGGCGGCTTCGGCTTCCAGAAGCGCAACGACGGCGCCGACTTCGACAACATCAAGACCATCCTCATGAAGGAGGTCGAGCGGTTCTTCAGGCCCGAGTTCATCAACCGGCTCGACGACGTGATCGTCTTCCGCCCGCTGACCAAGGACAACCTGATCAACATCGTGGACCTCGAGGTCAAGAAGGTCGTCGATCGCGTCAGCCAGCAGGGCATCCGCCTGGAGCTGGACCAGGGCGCCAAGGACTTCCTGATCGAGAAGGGGTACAACCCCGACTTCGGCGCGCGGCCGCTGCGCCGCGCGGTGGGCCAGTTCGTCGAGGACCCGCTGTCGGAGATGCTCCTGGCCGGCGACCTCAAGCCCGGCACGGTGCTCAAGATCACCCGCAAGCAGGAGGGCGAGGGCGCCAACGCCACCGACCACCTGGTGTTCACGCCCGAGGCGGGCCCGACGCCCGAGCCTCCGGCCGGCAAGACGCCGGCGCCCCCCGTCGAGCCCGCGGCGCGTTCCACCTGAACCTCCGCCGCACACCCGCGAGCACTCCAGACGCCCCGGCCCGGCCGGGGCGTTTTCCTTGGCGCGCCCCGTATCATCGGGCATGTTCCACCGGTGCACACCCGCGCGGCCCCGCCGTCGCGCCGATCAGTCGGTCCCGGCGTGAACGCCGCGCCCACCAACCTGGCCGCGCTGCGCGCGTTGGTGGCCCAGGGCCACGCGGCCCAGGCCGCCGAGGCGGCCGAGCGGTGGCTGGCGGGCCGCCCGGGGACGCCTGCGTGCGCCGCCGAGGCGGTGATGCTGGCCGAGGCGGCGCAGATCGCCGGGCAGGTGGACCGGGCCGCGGCGCTGTTGAGCGCCGCGTGCGCCATGAACCCGGCGGACGCGGGCCCGGCGGCCCTGGCGGCGCGGTTCCTGGGCCAGCAAGGGCGGTACATGGATGTGTGCAAGGTGTGCGCTGCGGCGCTGCAGCGCCGCCCGCACCACCCCGAGCTCACGGTGCACTTCGCCAACGCGCTGCGGTGGCTGACGCGGACCCGCGAGGCGGCGGAGGTCTACCGCCGCGCTCTGGCCGCCTGTCCGGACGACCCCGGCCTGACGATGAACTACGCGACCACCCTCGACTACCTGCCCGAGGCCGACCCGCTGCGGACGCTGGTGGCGCACAAGCACGCGGCGGCGGTGGCTCGGCGCAGGGCGGGAGCGGCTCTGCCGCCGCCCGGGCAGCGGCGGCCTGGGCCGTGGCGCATCGGGTTCGTTTCGGGGGACCTGCGGCGGCACTCGGTGGCGGGGTTCATCGAGCCCGTGCTGCGGGCCCTGGGGTCGAGGGGCGTGGAAACGGCGTGCTACCACGTCGCGGCGGCGGAGGACGGGGTGTCGCGCCGGCTGGCGGGGCTGGCCGCGCGGTGGCGTCTCGCGCCGCACCTGGACCACCGCGCGCTGGCGGACATGATCCGGCGGGACGATGTGGACCTGCTGGTGGACCTGTCGGGGCTTTCGGCGAACAACCGGCTGGGGACGATGGCGCTGCGGCCGGCGCGCCGGCAGGCGACCTACCTGGGGTACCCCAACACGACGGGGCTCGATGAGATCGGGCACCGGGTTGTGGACGCGGTGACGGACCCGCCGGGCGCCGAGGAGCGGGCGGTGGAGCGGCTGGCGCGGGTGGAGGGGTGCTTCCTGGCGTGGGCGCCGCCGGACGGTGCGCCCGAGGTCACGCCGCCGCCCTGCCTGGCGACAGGACGCATCACGTTCGGGAGTTTCAACTCGTCGCTGAAACTGAACGAGCCGGTGATCGCGCTCTGGGCCGACATCGTCAACGCGGTGCGGGGATCGCGCCTGCTGCTCAAGCCCTCGGGTGCGATGGATGCGCCGTCGCTCCGGGCGGTGGCGGACCGGTTCGCGGCGGCGGGGCTGGGCGCGGATCGGCTGGAGGTGCTGGCCTTCGAGCCCGACGAGCGGGCGCACCTGGCGGCGTACGGGCGCGTGGACATTGCGCTGGACCCCTGGCCGTACAACGGCACGGCGACGACGGTCGAGGCGCTGTGGATGGGCGTGCCGGTGGTGACCATGGCGGGCGCCACGCACGCCGGGCGCGTGGGGCTGAGCCTGCTGGGCGCGGCGGGGCTCGCGCGCCTGGCGGCGACCGACGCGACGGGGTACGCGGCGATCGCGGCGGGTCTGGCGATGCGGCCGGAGGTGCTGGCGGAACTGCGGGCGGGGATGCGGGCGCGGGTGAGCGGCGGACCGCTGGGGGACGGGTCCAGGGTGGCCGCGGTGCTCGAAGGCTTGGCGCGTTCGGATGGGTGAGCCGATAAGGAACGGACGGGGATCGGGAGCGGCATGAAGGACCATCGGGCGACCATCGAGCGTGCGGCCGGTCTGGTGGCCGGCGGTCGCGCCGGCGACGCCAGGGCACTGCTGCTGGGGGCGATGCGCACCGACGCCGGCAACCCGCACCTGATGGCGATGCTCGCGAGCGTGCTGAACAGGCTGGAGGAGTACGAGCCGGCGCTGTACTACACGGGCCGGCTGCTCGGCGGGGGGATCGACGACTCGAATGTGTACGTGACCCACGCCGGGGCGCTGCTCGGACTCGGGCGGCACGAGGAGGCGATCGGGGCGCTGCACCGCGCGGTGGAGCTGGATCCGCACAGCGTCTCGGCGCGGACGAACCTGGCGAGCATGCTCCTTCTCACGCACCGCCCGCTGGAACTGGAATCGGTGTGCCGCGCGGGGCTCGACATCCACCCCGGGCACGTCGCGCTGTCGTGCGATCTGGCCGGCGCGTTGAACGCGACGGGCCGGCAGGAGGAGGCGATCGAGGTGCTCGGACGGGCGATCTTCGCTCACCCGGACTCGGCGCTGGAGGCGGTGTCGCTCCAGTGCGCGGCGGCGAACAACTGCCCGGGCATCGATCCCCTGCGGCTGCGGCGTCTGCACGAGAACCTCGGGCGGCTGCTGCTTGACCGGGCCCCGGCGCTGCCTCCGCCGGAGATCACCGATCCGGATCCCGAACGGCGGCTGCGCGTCGGGCTTGTTTCGAGCGACCTGCGGGAGCACTCCGTCGCCTACTTCGTGGAGCCGCTGCTGGAGCATGCCGACGCGAGCGCCGTGGAGTACGTGGCCTTCTCGACCCACCGCAAGCCCGACGCGACCGCTGCGCGCCTG
>JAEUIX010000189.1 GCA_016794945.1 Phycisphaerae bacterium | reverse complement strand
GGCACAGCGGCAGCCACCCGCCGCCGCCCGGCGGTAGCGGCTCGCAGATCGCATCGCCGCCGTTGCCGCCCCGATGGCCCCCGTCTCCGCCGCGCCCCCCGTGCCCGGCGCGGAGCACCGGCCTGGCGAGTCGGTCGGCGTGGACGATGCGCCCGCGAACGATGACGCTGCCCCCGTCGCCGCCGGAGGCGGCCACGCCCTCCGCGCCATTCCCTGCGCGCAGCTCGGCGCCGTGCGTGACCACCAGCGGCGCTTCGATCTCCAGCGACGTGCCGCGCCCGCCCTGCAGGCCCGGATCGCCGGCCCGCCCGTTCGCCGGCGTGATCGCCCCCGAGATGAGGACCCGGCGAGCGGCGCGCAGCGTGATGTTCGGCGCGTGCCGACGCTGGGCGCCGGGCTCATCAACCGCCAGCGGCCCGTCGATGATGATGTCGGTTTCCGACTCGATGACCACGTCGTCGGTGATGCGCGCCAGCTCGTTGGCGCTGAGCACGAAGCGCTCCACGCGCACCGTCCCGGCCAGCTGCCGCACCCGCATCTGTGACGGCGCCTCGGCCCCGGGCGACACGGTCGGACCGAACCCAACGATGAACGCGAGCGCAACGATCGCCTGGGAGAATCGCATGAAACGACTCCTGGAAGGACGCTCGCTGACGGGACCACACACCCCCGCAGCAGGCTGATCGTCAGTATGCCCCGGATCGCGGTGATCGCCAGCAAATCGACCGGCGCTGCGCCAAAAAGCACAACGCCCCCGAGGTGGTGGTCCCGGGGGCGTTTCGCAGCGGTCTGGCGACCGCGGTGACGCTGGTTTTCGGACGGGCTCAGGCCTTGCCCAGCACGCCCAGCGGGTTGAACGTGCCCTCGAGGATCTTCTTGCTGTCGGCCTTCATCCACTGCTCCAGCACGCCGGAGTACACCGAGCGGAAGTCGGTGGTGAAGCGCAGGTCGCCCTGGTCCAGGTCCGTCAGGCTCGGGTGCTGCGTGAGCACGCCCGGCTTGACCATCGGGCCGAACAGGAACATCGGAGCCGCGGTGCCGTGGTCCGTGCCGTTGCTGGCGTTCTGGCCCACGCGACGGCCGAACTCGCTGAAGGACATGGTCATCACACGCTCGGCGTTGCCCTGAAGCTTCAGGTCGGCGTAGAAGGCCTTGACCGCGGCCGCGAACTGGCCCAGCAGCTGCGCGTGCCGCCCTTGCTCGCCGCCCTGGCCCGCGTGCGTGTCGAAACCGCCCATGCTGACGTAGTACACCCGCGTCGACAGCTTCGCGTGGATCATGCTGGCGACCATCTGCAGCTGGCGCGCCAGTTCGCTCTGGGGGTAGGCGGTCCGCGCCCGCGCCGCCACGGCGCGCCGGATGGTGTCGCTGGAGACCTGCGCGTCCAGCGCCGTCCGCGTCAGGAACGCCGCGTTGGTCTCCGATTCGGCGCCGGCCGCCGCCGCGTCGCGCCGCGTGATCTGGTCGTACGCGGGCACGAGGTCCCGGCTGACGTCGCCGCCGGTCCACCGGAACAGGTCGGCGCTCTCGAATGCCAGCGGCGTCACCAGCCGGCCCTTCATCGCCAGCGGAGCGTCGCGACCGATCGCGATCCCCGCCTGAGGGTTGGGCTCCGGCCGCCCGCCCTCGCCCTTGCCGAACCCGCAGCACTCGGCGTCGAAGTACTTGCCCAGCCAGCCGTCGCCCGTCGCCGTCGTGTCGGCCGTGTGCCAGATGTCCATCGACTTGAAGTGCGAACGGTTCGGGTTCGGATACCCCGTCCCCTGCACGATCGACATCTGCCCGTCGTTGTACAGGTCGGCCAGCGGCGACAGCGCCGGGTGCAGCCCCACGGCGCTCTTGGAGAGCTTCACGACCTTGTTCTCGGGGATCCCGATCGCCGGGCGGGCCTTGTAGTACGCGCTCTCGCCGTACGGCACGACCGTGTTCAGGCCGTCGTTGCCGCCGCCAAGCTGGATCACCACCAGGATCCGCTCGTCCGGAGCCCCGGGCGTGCTCGTGCCGTTCCACCAGTTGCGCGGCAGGCCGAACGCGCTGGAGTTCAGGAACGCCGGGATGGTCATCGACGCCGAGGCCAGGGTCAGGCCCGTGGTCAGGAACTGGCGTCGCGTGAAGGCCGTGGGGGTACGGTCGCTCATGGCGGGGTCTCCGTCGCGCCGCTCCGGCGCGCCGCGGGGTTCAGCACAGCTGGTACTCGGGCATCGCCGTGACAAGCAGCATGATGTCGGTGATCACCTTGGGCGTCAGTCGCCCGCCGTGCGAACGCACGAACTGCTCCAGGGTGTCGCGGCTGGCCGCGTCGGTGCGCCCGACGGCGAACTGGAGAATGGCGTCGATCACGCGCTCCGGGTCGCCGCTGGCCGAGTCGGGGTACGCGTCGGCCAGCTGCGTCAGCAGCGGCGCCGCGTCGAAGGGCTCCCGGTCCGCCAGGGGGTCGCGCCCCATCGGCCGCTTGCCCGTCAGCATGAACACCAGCGTGTTCTGCCGCACGAACAGCGTCGCCGTGTTGATCCACGAGCGCCCGCCGTCCCACCCCTTGACGCTGGGCGGGAAGAAGATGTCCTGCCCCATCAGCTTCGCGGCGTCGAGCAGCGCGTCCAGGTCGCGCACCGGCGTGTTCAGCGACCGGGCAGCGCCGACGATGAGTTGGATCGGGCTCTTGATCTGCTCGTTGCGGATCGCCGGGTCGTAGAAGTGCTGGCTGCTCAGCAGCCGCCGGATGGTCGGTCCCATCGCGTAGTTGTCGCGCCGGATGCCGTCGGCCATCTGGTTGATGACGCTCGCGGCCGCCTCGTCGACCGCCTTGCGCCCGGTGGGGTAGTCGTGCACCAGGTAGCGGTACAGCTTCGTGGCCACAAACCGTGCGCACGCACGCTGCTGCAGGATCAGCCGCACGAAGTCCTCGCCGTTGAACCCGCCTTTGGCGCCCAGCAGCTGCTTCACCCCGGTGTCGTGGTTCTGCCGCTCGAACACGAACTCGTCGTCGCGGAAGGTGTAGCCGGTCAGGGCGCGGGCGCCCTCCTTGATGTCCTGCTCCGTGTAGTTGCCCACGCCCAGGCCGAACAGCTCCATGAGCTCCCGGGCGAGGTTCTCGTTCGGCCGGCCCTTGCGCGACTCGTCGTTGTCGAGGTACTTGATCATCGCCGGGTCGCGGATGATGCCGTACAGCATGTCCGAGAAGCTCCCGGCCGCGTGCTTGCGCAGCAGGTTGTTCTGGGCGTACATGTGGTACGAGTCCTCGATCGTCCGGAAGCTCGTCGCGAAGTGCCCGTGCCACAGCAGCGTCAGCTTCTCCTCGAGCGGCCGCGGGGTTTCGATCATCCGCGTCAGCCACCATTTCTGCATCGCGCGCACCTGCTCGCGGTCGAGCCGCTCGGCCTCCTGCTGGCGCACCCGCAGCCGCGCCAGCGATTCCTCGTCGCGGGCGCGCCGCGCCTGCTGCGCCATGGCGCGCTCCTCGGCCGTCGGCGGACGGATGATGTCGTTGCGGAACGCCTTGGGGTCCGGGTCGCTGCCGGCGACCTGCTGGTAGTTCACCAGGTAGTCCACCGACTTCTCCAGGCCCCACGACACCAGCGTCTGGATCTGGTTCGGCGTTCCGCCAAACCCCGCCCGCCACAGCAGGTGACGCGCTTCCTCCAGCCCGAACTGCTTCGGGCCCAGCGGAGACATGTTCGACGTGATCGGCTTGGGGTTGGCCCGTTGGCGGGCCGCGGCGGCCTTGACACCGTCGGTGATCGGAGCTTGGGGGGTGCTGGCAGGCTGGGTGGACATTTCGGTCACTCCCGGGACCCTGGGACCGGACCGCGCACGCGCGGCCGATCGGTCAACGTACAGGCCCGGCCTGTATTGCGGCCGGCAGCGCCCCAGAAGGACTTATCGTGCGGCCGGGCCAAGGGGTTGCACCCGATCCACTACGCCTGCGCCGGCGACGCCGGCCGATTCAACCGCAACGACCACACCAGGCACACCACCGCCAGGGCCAGGAGCAGGGCTCCGTTGGCCTGGTGGATGGTGCGGATCAGCGAGTCCCCCCAGGCGATGTCCGGAGCGTCGGCCAGTTGGTCGGAAGTCGGGATGTGCCGTTTGCCCGAAGAGAGAGCGAAGTAGAACGCGACCCACCCCAGCAGGAACTGGAACCCCACCGCGTGCACCAGCCCCCGCGCCGCCCGGGCGACCCGCGCCGGTGCATTCCCCGGCGATGCGATCGGCGCCAACCGGGCCGAGAGATTGAACGCCGTGAGCATCGCCAGCAGGACGACCGCCAGGCTGAACCCGGCGTGGGACCACAGCGCGTGGTTGTTGTGAAGGTGCCGGTACATCGCGCCGAAGGCGAGCTGGACGAAGATGCACGCCACCAGCGCCGCCGCCAGCCGGCTCGAACGGCCCAGGGAAACCCCGGCCGGTGTGGCTGATCTGAACGACGGGCTCAACGCGGCCGCCAGCGCGACCAGACCCCCGAAGAACACCTGAGCCAGCACGCCGTGCATCACCGCGAACCACTGCGACTTCTCAACGACCCGGGCCCCGCCCAGATAGCCCTGCAGGCAGACGGCCAGGAACAGAATGACGGCCGCGGCCCGCACCGCCGGCCTGCGGTCGGCCACCAGCACGTACACCATCAGCACGAGCGTGGACAGGCCGACCAAGGCTCCGAACAGCCTGTGCGTGTGCTCCAGGTACACCTGCGGCTGGCTCATCAACCCGATCGGGTAGAGAAACATGTTGGCCCCATAGGTGCCGGGCCAGTCCGGCACGGCCAAGCCGCTGCCGGTGCTCGTCACCAAGCCACCGAGCAGAAGCAGGGGGACAGCCGCGACCACCGCGATGACCGCGAACCGACCCAGCCATCGCGCCGGATCGGTGCGGCGGTCCGGATCGGACCTGCCCGCGGCAAACCCGCCGATGAGACCGACGGCGGCGCTCAGCCCCAGGAAGCCGGCGATGATGGCCGGCGCGTTGGGCTTGAGCCCCTCGACACCCGGCGCCGGTGCGCCGCCGCCTGCGTCCACGATCTGCGAGCCGAGGATCAGCAGGTTGATGGCTCCGGCCAGCAGCCCGGCGCCAAGGCCGACGGCAAGTCGTTGACGCGGAACCGCCGAGGTGCCCATGGCGATGGAGAACGTCATGACGCCCAGCAGCAGCGGGCCGGCGATCGAGGACTCCAGTCGGAACGCGGGGAAGTGCGTGATGAGCCAGACCACCCACATGGAGACGGCCGAGCCGAATCCAATGACCAAAATAGGGGGGATCGGCGAAGGCCTGCTCGACGCGGGGATGCCGGATTGATGGCTGGCCATGGGTACCCCTATTTGGGTGGATGTGCATAGTTTAGGCAAGCAGGTGGACCGCTGGCGATCCGGGATTTGAGTTGCTACGCTCCGGCCGAATCTGTTGCTGTCGGACAAGAATCCACGATCGAGACGAATGGCCGGGTTTTGCCGAGGGTTTCTCGCCACGACGCGAGACAGGAATCTGTGGGCGATCGGCGCAGGTCGTGGACCTGGGGCCGACGGGGTGAGTGTGTTGGGGCTGCGTGCAGGAGTCTGAACGCGTGTCAACGATTTTTCCGAGTTGGACCAACAAGCTGCCTGCATTGATCGCCGGGGGCGCTGTCAGTACGGCGTGCCTGGCGGTGGGCGTGGCCTGGTACTACTTCACGCCGAAGTACTGGGCGGTGGGGTACATGCCGACGCAGCCGGGCGGTGGATTCAATCACCAGATCCACGCGGGCAAGCTGGGGATGGACTGCCGGTACTGCCACACGAACGTCGAAGAGTCGGCCGAGGCGAACATCCCGTCCGTCGAGACCTGCATGGGGTGCCACGCGGACGGTCGCCTGAAGGTCTTCAACAACCAGGCGCACAAGGACAAGACCGACTTCATCCGCGCCGCGTACGCCGCGGACGAGTCGATCGAGTGGCGGCGCATCCACAAGGTTCCGGACTACGTGCGGAACTTCCCGCACAACGCGCACATCGCCGCGGGCGTGTCGTGCCTGTCGTGCCACGGCAACATCGCACGGATGCCGGTGGTGTACCAGCACGAGCCGCTGAGCATGGGCTGGTGCCTGGACTGCCACCGCAACCCCGAGCCGCACCTGGTGGCCAAGGACATGGTGACCAAACTCTTCGACATCGAGAGGATCCCGCTCGAGACCCGGATCGAGCAGGGCCGCAAGTATTACGAGGAACGGCGGTTGGCCGCGCCCGAGGGGTGCGGGGCGTGCCACTACTAGTTGAACGAACGATTGGACCGGGCTGACCCGTGGGCCGAGCGCGGCGAACGGTGCGGCGAGGATTCGGCGGCGGGGGCTGGGCGAAGCAGAGGAAGAACGACGCATGGCGCACGATCAATGCCCGTCGAGCAAGAAGGAAGGTCTGCCGGTGCACGGCGTCCGCGAGGCGCTGAGCGCCGTCGGGACCACAGGCAGCGCCTATTGGCGCGGCCTGGATGATGCGCTGGACACGCCGATCGGGCGCGAGTTTCTGGAGCGGGAGTTCCAGGACGGCGCCTCGGAACTCGAGGGCGAGTCGCGACGCGACTTCCTGAAGTACATGGGCGCGGGCCTGGCCCTGGCTGGCGTCGCGACGATGCCCGGCTGCCGCCGCCCCGATCACAAGATCCTGCCCTATTCGCGCAACGTGCCCGAGGATGTGGTCCCCGGCAAGAGCCTGTTTTACGCCACGAGCATGCCGCTGCCCGGCGGGGGCGCCGAGGGCCTGCTCATCGAGACGCACGAGGGACGCCCGACCAAAGTCGAGGGCAACCCGCTGCACCCGATTAACCAGGGCAAGAGCAGCGTCTGGTCGCAGGCGAGCATCCTCGACCTGTACGACCCCGACCGCCTCACCGGCGTGACCCACGTCGAGGGCGGCGCCGACGTCGAACGAACGTGGGACGACTTCGCGGCCTGGTCGAAGCAGCATTTCGCGGCGTACGACGCGGCCAAGGGCGAGGGCCTGGCCTTCGTGTGCGACTTCAAGACCAGCCCCACGCTGTCGGGCATGCGGGCCAAGGTGCTGGCACGGTGGCCGAAGGCACGCTGGGTCTGGTGGAACGCCATGGAGAACGCCCCGGCCCGCGCGGGCCTTGCGGCGGCGTTCGGCCGGCCGGCCGGCGAGCGGCTGATGCTCGACAAGGCCGCCGTCATCGTGTCGCTCGACCGTGATTTCCTGTCCGGCGAGGCCGCGGGCCTGGCGCACGCGCGCCAGTTCGCCGCCACGCGCCGCGCCCTGTCGGTCAAGGACGACATGAGCCGGCTGTACGCGTTCGAGTCGTACTTCTCGCTCACCGGGGCCGCGGCGGACCACCGCTACGGCATGTCGCCCTCGGC
>JAEUIX010000259.1 GCA_016794945.1 Phycisphaerae bacterium | reverse complement strand
CGCTGGCCATGGAGGGCGCCCGGTGTTCCCTGGGTGGAAGGGAGGATCGGCCGGCGGGCTGGGGACCTTGACGGCGGCGCGGGTGAACGCGGCGGGGGGCGTCGGCGTGGGTTGCGCGGGGCTACCTTCTCGGACGTGCGGCCGGGAGTGAGTCGGCCGCGGGAGCCGCCGATGCCGACAGCGACCACACCACGCGAGCGACAGGCCGGGACGGTGCCGAGCCCGACGTGCACGGCGGTGGTGGGGCTGCAGTGGGGGGATGAGGGCAAGGGGAAGATCGTCCACCTGATGACGGAGCGTCACGACGCGGTGGCGCGGTACAACGGCGGGGCGAACGCGGGGCATTCGATCGTCGTGAAGGGGGAGCGGTTTGCGCTGCACCTGATCCCATCGGGCATCCTGCACGCGGGCAAGCCGGCGGTGATCGGCAACGGGGTGGTGATCGACCCGGACTGGCTGAGCAAGGAGCTGGACGCGCTGCACGCGCGCGGGGTGGACACGTCGGGTCTGGTGATCTCGGACCGGGCGCACGTGGTGATGCCGTGGCACAAGGCCGAGGACGAGCTGCGCGAACGGTGGTTGGCCGAGGGGAGCCTGGAGCCGATCGGGACGACCAAGCGGGGCATCGGCCCGTGCTACGCGGACAAGGCGACGCGCGGGACGGCGATCCGCATGGGCGACCTGGTCCGGCCGGAGTACCTGCGGCGGAGGCTGGAGTCGATCTGCCCGCTGAAGACGGCGATGCTGGGGTCGATCACGGCCAAGGGGGGCCAGGCGGTGCGGTACGAGGCGGCCGCGCTGGCCGAACTGGCGTCGGGCTGGGGCGAGCGGTTCGGTCGCTACCTGCGCGACACGGGGGCGATGCTGCGCGAGATGATGCGGTGCGGCAAGCGGGTGCTGTTCGAGGGTGCGAACGCGACGCTGCTGGACGTGGACCACGGCACGTACCCCTACGTGACGAGCAGCTCGTGCGCGGTGCACGGGGTGGGCCCCGGTGCGGGAGTGCCGCCGTCGGCTGTGGGGAGCGTGATCGGGGTGGTCAAGGCGTATTCGACGCGGGTGGGCGGCGGTGCGATGCCGACGGAGCTGGTGCGGACCGAGGCGGAGCGGGAACTTGGCGCGGGGATCCGACAGCGCGGGCGGGAGTTCGGGACGACAACGGGCCGGCCGCGCCGGGTGGGGTGGCTGGACCTGGTGGCGGTGCGGTACTCGGCGGAACTGAACGGGACGACGGGGCTGGCGGTGATGCTGCTGGACGTTCTGGCGGGAGTGGAGACGCTGCGGGTGTGCGTGGGTTATCGGGAGGCCGGCGGGCGAGCGGCCGGGGGATTCACGCCGGACGGCGAGTGGCTGTCCGGGGTGGAGGCGGAGTACGTGGAGTTGAAGGGGTTCAGCCAGGATGTGAGCAAAGCGCGCCGGCTGAACGAACTTCCGGGCGAGGCGCGGGCGTATCTCGACCTGATCGAGCGGACGGTCGGGTGCCCCATCGTGTTCGTCAGCGTGGGGCCGGACCGGGAGCAGACGATCGAGGTGTGAAGGACCGGGCGCGGCCCGGCGGCGGCAGCATGAACCAGGCAACGGAAGCACAACGCTCGACGCTCGCGCCCGGTGGGGCGGAGGGTTCGGGGCGTGCGGACTTCAGCCGCGACGCGTCGGCGGTGCGGGCGCAGGAAGAGCTTCGACGGCGGAGCCCCAAGGCCGAGCCGTTGAAGCACCTGCCGGACGTCCACCCGGCGCGCCTGCCGCGGCACATCGCGGTGATCATGGACGGCAACGGTCGGTGGGCGACGCAGCGCGGGTTCCCGCGGGCGTTCGGGCACCGCAACGGGGCGGCGGCGGTGCGTCGGCTGCTGGAGCAGACGGGGCGTCTGGGGACGGAGGTGCTGACGCTGTACTCGTTCAGCGTGGACAACTGGAAGCGGCCGAAGGACGAGGTCGAGGCGCTGATGCAGATGTACCGCGACTACATGGACGGGGAGATGTCGCGGCTGATGGACGAGGGGATCCGCTTCGTGCAGATCGGGAGCATGGAGGGGCTGCCCGAGGAAGTGCGTGCGGGGGTGCGCGGGCTGATGGAGATGACGGCGGGCAACACGCGGGCGACGCTGTGCGTGGCGGTGAACTACGGGAGCCGGGACGAGATCACGCGGGCGGTGCGGGGCCTGGCGGCCGACGCGGCGGCGGGGAAGATCGACCCGGCGACGATCGGCGAGGCGGACATCTCGGCGCGGCTGGACACGGCGGGGCTGCCGGACCCGGACCTGCTGATCCGCACGGGCGGGGAGATGCGGGTGAGCAACTTCCTGCTGTGGCAGATCTCGTACGCGGAGCTGTACGTGACGGACGTGTTGTGGCCGGACTTCACGGCGGAGCACCTGAACGAGGCGATCCGGCAGTACGCGTGCCGGTCGCGCCGGTTCGGCGGGCTGAGCGGCGACGGAGCGGAGTCGGGGGCGTGAGGGCGGGGCGGGCGGCGAGTCGGTAGATTGCACGGGGCATGAAGCGGCGCATTCTCTTCGGCGCGGTGCTGATCGCGGCCCTTCTGGGGCTGATGTGGCTCGACCATGCGCTGACGGGGGTGTCGGCGCCGGCGTGGGCGGGGGTGCTTCGCAGCGCCGACGGGACATGGATCGCCGGCGCGGTGCTGCTGGTGGTGGGGGTGCTGGCGGCGGCGCGGGCCGGCTTCGAGCTGGCGCGGATGTTCGAGGCGCTGGGGGTGCGGGTGTCGCGCAAGACGATGCCGGTGTGCGGGGCGGCGGGGATGCTGGCCGGGGCGCTGGCGATCGGGCAGGAACCGC
>JAEUIX010000102.1 GCA_016794945.1 Phycisphaerae bacterium | reverse complement strand
GACTTCGGGCCCGTCGGGCGGCGCCGCCGCGCGGCGGGAAACCCCTGGAGTGCTTCATGGCCACCGTCCCCGCATCCGGCAACCGGCGCTACATCCGCGACTTCGAGGCCTCGGAGTACGTGAGCGGCCTGTTCTGCATTTCCAACGCGCAGCTCGGCCGGACCAAGAACGACAAGCCGTTCCTGAAGTGCCTGCTGCGGGACAAGACGGGCGAGGTGGCGGGGCGGATGTGGTCGATCGAGCCGGAGCACTTCAAGCGGATCCCGACGGAGGGGTTCGTGTACGTGGAGGGGGAGACGCAGCCGTACCAGGGCGAGCTGCAGCTGATCATCCGGAACGTGGACCCGGTGGAGCCGTCGCTGGACGAGATGCGCGAGCTGCTGCCGACGTCGCAGCGGCCGCCGGAGGAGATGTTCGGGGAACTGGTCGGCCTGCTGGAGACGCTGGAGCACCCCGGGATGCGGGCGCTGGCGAAGGTGTACCTGGAAGACAAGCCGCTGATGGACGCGTTCAAGCAGTGCCCGGCGGCCAAGGCGATGCACCACGCGTACCTGGGCGGCCTGCTGGAGCACACGCTGAACCTGCTGAAGCTGGCCGACGCGGTGTGCCCCCTGTACCCGAAGATCAGCCGGGACATCGTGATGATGGGGCTGTTCCTGCACGACCTGGGCAAGACGCGCGAGCTGGTGTACGACCGTGCCTTCGGCTACACGGACCGGGGCGAGCTGATCGGGCACATCGTGGACGGGGCGATCATGCTGCACGACCGGGCGCAGCAGGTGATGCGGGCGACGGGCACGCGGCTGCCGAAGTACGCGGTGCTCGTGCTGCAGCACATCATCCTGTCGCACCACGACAAGCCGGAGTTCGGCGCCGCCAAGCCGCCGAGCACACCGGAGGCGATCATGGTCGCGCTGCTGGACAACCTGGACGCCAAGACGTTCATCGCGCTGGCCGCGGCCCGGCCGGACCGAGCGGTGAACCTGGCGCTGGGGGGCAATTTCACGGAGCGGCAGTGGGCGCTGGACACCAAGTTGTTCCGGCCCGATCCGCTGGCGGAGTGAGCCGCGGGGGGACGGCGGCGACGGGGCGGCGCTACCCTTGGGCATGAGCCGCGACGACGAGCGCGAGGGCGACCCGGGCGAAGGCGAGCAGGGCGACGGCGGTCCGGGCGAGGCGGGGCTGGTGCGGGTGAATTTCGGCCGGCCGATGCCGCTGTTTCCGCTGAACGTGGTGACGCTGATGCCGCACGCGGTGCTGCCGGTGCACATCTTCGAGGAGCGGTACCGGCAGATGGTGGGCGATGCGCTGGACGGTGCGGGGCAGATCGCGATGGCGGTGTTCCGCGGGGATGGGTGGCGCGAGGCGTACGAAGGCTCGCCCCCGATCCGCGACGCGGTGTGCATCGGGCAGATCGTGCAGCACACGACGCTCCCGGACGGGCGGTACTACATCGCGCTGCACGGCGTCTGCCGCGCCAGAGTGGTCGAGGAGATTCCACCGGACGACCGGACGCTGTACCGACGGGCGATGCTGGAGCCGCTCGGGCTGCCCGGGCCGGACGAGCGCGGGTTGGAGCCGCGGCGCAAGCGGCTGCGGGCGCTGCTGGCCGGGACGCGGCTGAAGGAGCTGACAGAGGCGGGGAACATCGTGGAGCACCTGGACAACGACGAGGTTCCCACCAGCGCGCTGTTCGAGCTGATCTCGTTCACGCTGCTGTCGGACAACGAACTGCGGTACCGTCTGCTGGCCGAGCCGGACGCCTCGCGCCGGGCGGACCTGATCGAGGCGGACCTGGACGCTATCCGGCGGCTGCTGGACCGGGCGGCGCCTCAGGTGAAGGCCGACCTGCCCAAAGGGGTCAGCTACAACTGACGGCACGCAGGGCCGGGATTGACTCGCGCGGGCCCGGGCGGCGGGTGAAACCGGCTCGGGGGGCGGGGCGTAATGCCGGGTGGCGTGAACAGAAAGGCTCCCCGGCGCACGAATGGAAGGTGAACGAGCGATGCTCCCGGGGCGGGCGAACGAGCGGCCGGACGGCCGGACGCTCCCGGGCGTACGAGCAACAATCACGCTGAAAGAGTCGGGCAGCGGGGTGGAAAGGAACGTCGCATGAACGCTGGACGTGGCGCGAAGGTGATGGCGGCGGTGCTGGCGATGGCGGCCGCGGCCGGGCTGGGCGGCTGCAACAACGCCGGCGAGGGCGCGGTGGCGGGCGGCGTCATCGGGGCGCTGGCTGGGCTGGGGATCGGG
>JAEUIX010000075.1 GCA_016794945.1 Phycisphaerae bacterium | reverse complement strand
GCGTCGGCGGGGAACGCGGCGTCGCTGCGGGTGCTGGCGCGGCACGGGTTCGAGGTGCTGGAGCGGCGGCAGAGCCCGGAGACCGAGCGGTACCTGGCCCGGGAAACGGTTACGCTGGTGCTGCGCTGATGCGCGGGGACGGCGAACAAGGAAGGATCCTGAATATGTTCCACGTGACGTGCCGGCTGGCTGGGTTGGTGCTCGCGGTGACGGTGGCGGCCGGCGCGCCGGCGGCCGAGCCGAAGCCGATGAAAGAGTTCGTCCTGGCCGGCCAATCGAACATGGAGGGCCAGGCGGTCGTGGACCTGGAGGGGAAGGACTACAACGGGGGCAAAGGGACGCTCGTGGCGCTGAGCCGCGACCCGGCGAAGCGCGACCTGGTGCGGCACCTGCTGGACGAGGGAGGGATGGCGCGGGTGCGGGACGATGTGTTCGTTCGGTTCCAGCCGGCTTCGGGGCCGGTGAAGGCGGGGCCGCTGACGTTCGGATTCACGCGGTACCAGGGGGCGCATCACTTCGGGCCGGAACTGGAGTTCGGGCACGTGGTGGGCGATGCGCTGGAGAACGAGGTGCTGCTGATCAAGACGGCCTGGGGCGGCAAGAGCATGTACGCCGACTTCCGCCCGCCGTCGTCGGGCGGGTCGACCGGGCCTTGCTACACGCTGATGATCGGGCAGGTGAAGGAGGCACTGGCGCGGATCGGGCAGGACTTCCCGCGGTCGCGTGCGGCGGGGTATGAACTGGCGGGGTTCGTGTGGTATCACGGCTGGAACGACGGTGTGGATCCCGAGCGGGCGGTGCCGGAGTACGAGGCCAACGTGGTGAACCTCATCAAGGATGTGCGGCGGGACCTGGGAGCGCCGAGGCTGCCGGTGGTGATCGGCGAGTTGACGGGGCCGTGGGTGAACGCGCCCGGGGCGTGGGAGCGGCTGCGGCGGGCGCAGGCCGCGGCGGCCGAACGGCCGGAGTTCGCGGGCACGGTGGCGTTCGTGCCGACGCGGGAGTTCGTTCGCGCGCCGGAGGAGTCGCCGAACCCTGGGCACGGGCACCACGAGTTCGGCAACGCGGAGACGTGCGTGCTGGTGGGCCGGGCGCTGGGCGCGGCGATGCTGGACCTGATGGGGGTGCGGCCGGGAGTGCGGACTCAGCCGGAAGCGCGACCGGCGCAGCGCGGAGAGATGTCGGGGTACATGCTGGTGCCGGTGGAGCGGGCGCCGGCGGAGTTCAACGCGGGGTTCTCGCTGTACGCCGCGGCGTGGCCGCTGCTGGAGACGTACCCGGGGAGCGATTTTCAGTCGGGGCTGTTCGGGACGTGGATGTTCGGGCAGTTCGAGGGGGGCGCGCCGAAGAAGTTCTATACGGACATCGAGGGGGGATTGGGGTGGTGGCGGGACACGCGGTTCGCGACGACGACGCCGAAGTTCATCATGGGGGGCGTGACGCTGAACTTCTCTTCGTGGGCGAACGGGCCGGGGGCGGGCAAGGGGCGCGACTGGGACCGGCCGCAGGGCAAGTACGGCGTGGCGCAGCTGAGCCCGTGGATCGTGTGGCCGCCGGACGGATTGAACCTGGCGCAGGGGACGTGCGGCGAGCTGTTCGGGTACGGGTATCTGCCGCTGCCGATCATCGACGCGAAGGCGACGACGGCGGGCAAGCCGGTGCCGACCGGGGACCGGTGCTGGACGCTGTTCCTGAACACGGAGAACTTCAAGGGGCCGGTGTGCTTCTTCACGCCGTACTTCTGGTCGGCGTCGGCCGCGGAGCACCCGGAGTACGCGGGGATGTTCCTGGATTCGCGGCCGTCGGAGCCGAACAAGGCGTTCCAGATGGAGACGCAGTGGATCCCGGCGCGGATCGGCGCGGCGGCGGGGCGCACGTACGCGCGGACGGCGCCGGTATCGTACCCGGTCGATGCGGAGGGGCGCACGGTGGTGCTGCACCGGCTGACGGTGTACAAGCCCGGGGCGCTGGCCGAGCCGGTGCGGCGGTGGTTCGCGGGCGGGGCGGCGGCGAGCGGGGCGATCGACGAGGCGGAGTCGCACGTGCAGCGGTTCGGGAACGGGGGCGGTTCGACGTGGCGCATCTTCGCCGACGGGACGCCGGACGGCGAGCGGCGGGAGATCGACTGGAAGCGGTTCGGCACGCCGGTGGCGCACGATGCGGCGACGTTCGGCTACCGGTGGGACCCCGAGTTCGTGCGGCCGGTGGAGGGCGGCGGCGGGCGGCGCGTGCGGCTGCCGGAGTACTACGTGCTGGAGCGGGGCGGGGGGAAGGCCGGGCGGTGGGCGCCGGTGGCGGCGGGCGAGGTGCCCGCGAGGGCGGGGCTGGAGGCCGAGCCGGCGTCGGCGCGGGCGGGCGGGCGCGGCGAGGGTGCGTACGAGACTCCGACGAGCGCGGACAGCCCGTTCCGGAAACCGGGGCCAACGGCGGGGCCGTTCGAGGTGACGCTGGGGGATGGGAGCGTGGTGACGTACGCGTGGTACCGGTTCGCGGACCAGCCGGCGATGCTGAACGCGGACCTGAGCCCGGAGGAGCGCGAGTCGGCGCAGCGTCGCGTGGAGATGATCCACCGGGCGTGGACGAAGGAGCGGACGTATCTGCCGCCTCCGACGACGGGCAGGCTGGTGTCGATCGACCCGGCGTTGATCGTGACGCCGCCGAAGGGGCTGGAGGCGGGGTACGTGCCGATCGCGCTGCGGCAGGAGCGGCGGAAGGGCAAGTGAGGGGGGCGGGCCGGCTGTGGATGCGTCACGGGGTTGGCGCATGCATTGTCCGGTTTTCTTGACACGGCCTGCATGTCGCGTATACTTGACATGGTGTCAAGCAATCCAAACACGGCCGACGGGCCGAAAGGAGACGCGGCGTGAGCGCATCGTTCGAGGAAAAGAGCGTGTGGGTGCAGTTGCTCTGCCTGGTGGCGGGGCTGGGGACTTACTTCGTGCTGGCGGGGGAAAAGCTGGCGAGCGGGGAGCGGGCGATGGCGGCGTACACGGGACTGTTCGTGGGCGCGACGGTGGCGATGGTGACGCTGATGGTGGCGGGGCACATCGTGCTGGCGGTCTGGAGCAAGCCGGAGGGGGCGGACGAGCGGGACCGGCTGATCTGGTGGCGGTCGGAGTACAACGCCTCGTGGGTGGTTGCGGCGGGGGTGTGCGGCGGGGTGACGTGCATGGCGCTGGGGGTCGAGAACGTGTGGACGGCGCACCTGCTGCTGCTGTCGCTGGCGGGGTCGCAGGTGCTGTGCGCGGTGCTGCGGCTGGTGCAGTACCGGAGGGGGGCGTAGCCGTGGCGCTGGCGAAAGCGGTGATCCGCAACCGGATCCGCGCGATGCGGTTCGAGCACGCGGAGATGACGCAGCAGGAACTGGCCGAGCGCGTCGGGGTGAGCCGGCAGACGATCAACGCGATCGAGTCGGCGAAGTACTTCCCGTCGCTGGAAGTGGCGTTCCGGATCGCCCGGGAGTTCGGCAGGCCGCTGGACGAGGTGTTCCAGATCGAGTTCAGCCGGTAGGCGACGGCCGGCGCCGGAGGCGACGGGGACGCGCCGGCGCGCGCGGAGGACGGCGGCTTACCATCGGCGGGCATGAACCGGCTGAACGGGAAGGTCGCGTTGATCACGGGCGCTGCGAGCGGCATCGGGCGCGCGTGCGCTGCGGCGTTTGCGCGGGAGGGTGCGCGGGTGATCGCGACGGACATCGACCGTGCGGGCCTCGGCGAGACGGTCGGCGCGATCGGGGAGCGGGCGGTGGCCCGGACGCTGGACGTGCGCGAGGAGTCGGACTGGGAGCGGGTGACCGCCGAGGCGGTCGGCACGTTCGGGGGGCTGGACGTCGTGGTGAACAACGCGGGGATCACGGGGTTCGTCCCGGCGATGGGGCCGCACGATCCGGAGCACGCCTCGCTGGAGGCGTGGCGCGCGGTGCACGCGACGAACCTGGACGGCGTGTTCCTCGGGTGCAAGCACGCGATCGCGGCCATGAAGCCGCCCGGGGGGCGGGGCGGGTCGATCGTCAACGTTTCGTCGAGGTCGGGGCAGGTGGGCGTGCCGCGGGCGGCGGCGTACGCGTCGAGCAAGGCGGGGGTGCGGAACCACACCAAGAGCGTGGCGCTGTACTGCGCGGAGATGGGGTACGGGATCCGGTGCAACTCGATTCACCCGGGGGCGATCCTGACGCCGATGTGGGAGCCGATGCTGGGCGGGGACCCGCGCGCGCGGCGGGAAGCGATCGAGTCGCTGGCGGCGGAGGTGCCGCTGGGGCGGATGGGCACGCCCGAGGACGTGGCGGCGATGGCGGTGTATCTTGCCGGCGATGAATCGGGGTACGTGACCGGTGCGGAGTTCGTGATCGACGGGGGCATTCTGGCGGGATCGGCGGCGGCGGCGCGGCGGGAGCACTGACTCGACGGGGGCAAACTCGGGGTGTTGGGTGACACGGAGCGTCGGGCTGGTGACGGCCGGCGCACGAACGGGAGGCGACGGCATGGTGTCATGGGTTCTTCCGACGATGGTTGCCGCGGCGGTCTGTGCCGGTTCGACGGAGCCGGGGGCGAGCGTCGAGGGCGTGTTTGATTCCAACGGGGTGAAGATCCGGTACGTGACGGCCGGGGAGGGTCAGCCGGTGGTGCTGATCCACGGCTGGATGGCGGACTCGGGGATGTGGGGACGGGATGCGTCGGGGAAGACGGCGCTGAGCACGGCCGGGGCGGAGGGCCTGCGGTTCATCGCGCTGGACTGCCGGGGGCACGGGCAGAGCGACAAGCCGCACGACCCGGCGCAGTATGGGCCGGAGATGGCGGCGGACGTGGTTCGGCTGATGGACCACCTGAAGATCGATGCGGCGCACCTGGTGGGCTATTCGAGCGGGGCGTACATCGCGGGGATTGTCGCGGCGAAGCACCCGGAGCGGGTGCGGAGCCTGGTGTTCGCGGGTCAGGGACCGCTGATATCGCGGGGAGCGCAGGACGGAGCGCCGGAAGAGAAGCCCGCCGATGCGCGCCCGTCGGAGGTTGAGGTGTTCGCCAAGGCGGTGGAGGAGGGCAAGGGGATGGGGGCGTACATCCTGGCGGTGACGCCGCCGGATCGGCCCAAGCCGACCAAGGAGCAGGCCGATGCGCTGGCGAACTGGATGCTCCGGGGCAAGGACTTGAAGGCCCTGGCCGCGGCGGGGCTGAGTTTCAAGCACATGGGCGTGCCGGTCGAGCAGTTGCGCCGGTGCGGGGCGCCGATCCTGTTCATGCACGGGGAGCGGGAGGGGGAAGCGGTGAAGAGCGCGGTGGCTTCGGCGCGTGCGCTGCTGGGGCGCGGCGAGGTGAAGGTGGTGCCCGGCGGGGATCACATGACGACGCTGGTGAAGCCGGAGTTCCGGGCGTGGCTGCTGGAGTTCCTGCGGTCGGCGAAGGGGGAGACGAAGGCGGGCGGGGTTTAAGGGGGCGGGGGCGAGGGGCACAGAAATGGCCGCCTTCGTGTGGCTGGACGTAACTCGGCGTCGAATCTCGGGCGCCGACTTGACCGCAGGTACGTGTTGGAGGCTCGCGAGGTCGTGTGGGCATGGGACAGGCCGGCCCGGCCCGGGATCGAGGAAATCGCTTCGGCAACGAACCCGACGCGATCGGCCCGGCAGTTCGGGCTCGCGTTCGGGACTTGGCCCGCTTGCGGCCTGGCGCAGGGAAAAGAGGGTGATCGGGCGGGTGGAGGCCAGATGCGGGCCATGGTCTTATAACGTCAGGGTCACCGGTCGCGGGGGGCTTGTGCGCACACGGAACTTCAGGTAAGATTCACGGTGTAAGTTCGTGCCTGCGGCAGCGGTTGCCGTCGGCTGAACAGAGCTTGAGAGGAGATGAGAGATGCGTTATGTTGTTTTTGCGGCTGCGATTGCAGCCACGGCGGGCACGGCCAGCGCGCAGCTGACCCTGTACACCTCGCAGGCGGCGTTCAACGCGGCGACGACGGGTCCCGTGGTTGACACCTTCGACGACCTGTCGCCGATCTTCTACAGCGGCCCGCTGGTGCGCACCGTTGGGAGTTACTCCTATCAGGTGAACGCGGCCAGCGGCCTGTACGGCGCCGGGAGCGGCAGCGATGGGTGGATGTCGACGAACAGCGCGCCCGATGGGATCGTGTTCAACAATTTCTCGCCCGGCGTGTTTGCGATCGGCGGGTTCTTCTTCACGAGCAACATCGCCGGCCTGTTCGACCCGGGCAACATCACGGTCACGGCGACGGACGCCAATGGCAACCTGTCGCACACGGTGATCAACTCGACGACCACGAGCTTCGTCGGGTTCACGTCGGTGACCGGCATCATTTCGCTGACGGTCTCGGCGGTGCAGCCGTCGAGCGGGGCCATCTGGCCGACGGTGAACGACCTGACGCTGGCGTTGCCCACGCCGGGTGCGGCCGCGCTACTGGGCCTGGGCGGACTGATGGCGGTGCGACGGCGCCGCTGAAGTCGGATCGACGACATCGGCATCGCGGCATTTCATTGGTGCGATCATGGAGAAAACGCCCTCGCCGCGGTGCGGCGGGGGCTTTCTTCTTGGTGGGCGCGGTGCCGAGCGGTGTCGCGGTCGAAGCCGACCGGTGCGGCCGCGCCGTGGGCGCTCACGCCCGGCGGCACTCCAGTAGCAACCACCGTGGAAAGGAGGGCGTCGGGCAAGGCACGGGACAGATCGTGGAGCGGCGCGGCGACCCGAGCGTCAGCGCGGAAGTCCACTCCGACCGGAGGCTGCTCGACGAGGACGAAGCGGCGACCGGTCAGCCGGACCGGCCGCCGGGAACGACTGTCGGTGCAGGCGAATGCAGCAATGTTCGCTCGCCCTTCGATCGATCGCGACGGCCGTAGATGTGCCCGGGTCAGGACGCCGAGGCGCGCGGAGGCGGACCCGGGGCGCGCCGTGCGGGCGTTGCCGCGCGGTGATGAATGCCGTGAACGCGGCGGTGCGCTGGCGCGGAATTGCCTGGGCCGGGTGTCGCGGGCGGCGGGCGTCAGGTGCGGGGGCCACGTTCGTACTGCATCGCGGCGACGGAGTTGCCTTCCGTGTCCTGGAACTGGATGAGGGTGCCGACGCGTTCGATGACGAAGGGCTTCATGGTGATGGAGCCGCCGGCCTTTTCGATGGCGGCGGCGGCGGCGCGGATGTCGGCGACGCCGATGGTGCACTCGAAGCCGATCATGCCGCGGCCGGCGACGGGGTGCTGTCGCTGCTGGAGCGAGCCGCCGACGGCGCCCTTGGAGGTTTCGATGAGCCAGAAGCCGGGCGGGCCCCAGGGCTGGAACTTCCAGCCGAAGGCGGATTCGTAGAACCGCTTGGCGCGCTGGCAGTCGTCGGCGTGGATGGCGAAATGGGCGATGTCGTTGGGCATGGGATCGGAACCCTCGGGCGCGGGCGGACCTGTTTCCACCGGCGTGCGCGGATGGTACCGGTCGAGCGAGTGACGCCGTGCCGGCATAGCGTCAAGGCATGTCGAAATCCCGCCAACGTGTCCGCACGCGGGTCGAGCCCGGGCACGGGCGGAGCGTCCGCAGCATGGCGCTCCGGCTGCCGGACGGCCGGGAGCTGCCGGAGCACGCGCACGCGTGGGCGCAGGTGGTGTTCGCCGCGCGGGGCGTGCTCTGGGTGGAGGCGTCGTCGATGCGGTGGATCGTGCCTCCGCAGCGGTGCCTGTGGGTGCCGCCGGGCACGGCGCACCGGGTCCGGTGCGTCGGCGAGGTGCACATGCGGACGGTGTACGTCTGCCCGAAGCTCGGCGCGACGGTCGGGAAGCCGCTGGGGGTGCTGGGTGTTTCGCCGCTGCTGCGCGAGCTGATCCTGGAGGTGGTTCGGATCGGGGTGCTGGACGACGGGATCGGTGCGCATCGCGCGCTGGCGCTGCTGCTGGCGGCGCAGATGGCGGTCGCAACGCCGCTGGGGCTGGCGCTGAGGATGCCAACGGACCCGCGGGCGCGGGCGGTGGCGGAGCGGGTGCTCGCTTCGCTGAAGCCCGGCGACGAGGATGACGCGACGATCGCGGGACTGACACGGGGCAGCGGCGCGAGCGTCCGGACCGCCGAGCGGCTGTTCGTGCGGGAGACGGGCGTGTCGTTCGGCCGGTGGAGGCAGCAGGCGCGGCTTCAGTTCGCGGTGCGGCGCCTGGCGGAGGGCGTGGCGGTGGGCACGGTCGCGCTGGAGTGCGGGTACGGGAGCGTCAGCGCCTTCGTGAGCATGTTCCGGCACGCGCTGGGGACGACGCCGGGGCGGTACTGCGCTGGACGTCCGTGAGCGACGGGGGCGTTCGCGGCGAGGGGACCAGCCAACCCGCGGCGTCCGCGGCGTGATCGACGCCGCGGCGGTGGCTATCGCATGAAGCCCTCGGCCCACGCCGCCGCGTCCGGCGAGGAGGCCGCCGCTGCCCGGCGCCACAGTTCGCGGTGGTCGGAGCGCAGGAGCGTGCGGAAGCGTCCGCGGCCCGATCGCTCATCGTCATCCAGGCCCTCGCGGACCTTCCTGACCCGCTGTCCGATCACGGCATCGTCCGTTGAGCCGAGCGCGAAGGCGAGCGATGCGGCGAGGGCCATCCCGGGGTCGTTCCAGGGCAGCGATCCGGCTCGCGTGAGCCACCCCAGGGCGTAGCGGCGGAACTCGGAAGAGCTCACACGCTCTCTCGCGGCGATGATCAGCGGCAGGACGAACGCCTCCGGGCGGCTCCCCAGCGGCGGGTCTTCGATCGCGGCCAGTTCAAGATGTACGTAGGCGGCGTACTCCGCGAGCGACGCGGGCAGGGTCTCATCCTCGCTTTGCGCGGTGCGTATGAGCGCTCCGAGCAAGTCCGTCGAGATCGAACTCCAGGTGTCCGACGGCCAGGAGATGGTGCGGCGACCGGGGTTTGCCAGGGGCTCGATGGGATCGATCCGCCCCCCACCGATCGTCCACTCGTCGCAGGAGCATCGCAGATCGCTCCCGGCGTCGCCGCGCAAGTGACGACGGCTCGCGGCCCTGAGGTGTTCGAGGAACTCCTCGGGTCGAAGTGCGTCGGCATCCGGGCCATCGACTGTCGGCATAGCGGCAGGGTATCGCTTTGGCCATGAAGACCCCCGGGCTCTGCAACCCGAGGTTCATGCGAGGCGAAGGCGGCGCGGTGCGCCGAATCGACGTCGGCGGCGCCCCCGACATGCCGCGTTGAGCGGCGGGGCCGTGGGAGTTCTCCGGCCGTGATCGGAACCTCCGGATCCCAGGGCACTCCCGCGGGGCCTCCATCGCCGGGCGATCCGCGGCGTGCGCGACGTTGATCCAGCTAGAATCGGGTCGCGATGCGTCGCTTCGCGCCGGGCGCGACCGTTCGCGTTGCGGGAGAACCGCCCATGAAGACCCCCCGTTCGTCGTCGGGCGCGATTGCGATGGCGGCGGTTGCGCGTGTTGCCGCGTCGTGCTTCGGCGCGCCGCCCGAGCGCACGCTGCCGGTTGATCCGGTGGAACTGGTGGCTGGCCGCGAGGTGCCCGGGAGGGCCGAACTCACGCTCGAGCGCGACGGCGTGGGCTACCTGTTCGCGACACCTCAGAACAAGGCGGCGTTCGAGAAGGACCCGACGAAGTACGAGGTAGCCGACGGCGGGGCGTGCGGACGCATGGGGCCGTTGTCAGGGCTGGGTGATGCCCGCCGCTACGCCGTGCACGAGGGCCGCATCTACCTGTTCGCGTCCGACGGTTGCCGCGCGGGCTTTCTCAAGGAACCCGGCAAGTACATCGAGACCGATGACGAGAAGGTGTTCGGCAGCAACGAACAGGTAGAGCGCGGCCGAGCGATCCTGGATAGGGCCGTGGCGTGGGCCGGGGGCGCGCAGCGCTTGCGCGATTTGAAGACCTTTCGTGCGACGGCGGCCCGGAAGGAAAAGCACGGGGAGACGGAGTACTCGATCTCGAATGAAACCGTGATCGCGTTTCCCGACCGCCTGTTCCAGAAGGAGTCGTGGAACGACTCGTGGTTCTCGACGACGTGCGGGCCCGACGGCGGCGCGATGGCAACGGCGCGCGGCGAAGAGAGGATCGCGGACAGCCGTGCGCGGGCGTTCCGGCGTGCCATGTCGCGCTGGCCGGTCGTGATTCTCAAGGCCCATGTCGATGGGTCGCCGAAGGCCGATTGCCCCGGCTTGATCGTGATCGCCGACGGAGAGGGGAACGTCGGAGGCGTGCCCGTGCAGTTCGTCAAGGTGTGGCTGAACGGGGCGGCCTCGCGACTTGCGATCGAGACGGCCTCCGGCAGGCCGCTGCAACTGAGCTTCCGCGGGCGGGACGGGACGATGTCGGTCGGTGATTCCGTCCGGACGCTGACCACGTTCGCGACGGTCGACGGCGTCACGCTGCCGACGGCGTACGCCGTGTCTTTCAACGGCAAGGACCTGCCGTCCGGCGCGGCGAAGCTCGACGCGTTCGAGATCAATCCCGTGCTGGCCGAGGGACGCTTCAAGGTGCCCGCCAAGTAAATCCCGTCGCGGAGAGCGTGCCCCACACGGCGTCGCCGGGGCTCGCGACCCGAGGGTCAAGCGAGTCGCGGGGGCAGGATTGCACTGCGCTCGCTTCGCTGGCTCCGTGGCGCCTTCGGCGTGAAGCGGTGGTGGCGCTCGATGCGCGAGCGGGTCGCTGGGAGAACCTCGCCCCCATTGCACAAGCAGCCGGCACG
>JAEUIX010000079.1 GCA_016794945.1 Phycisphaerae bacterium | reverse complement strand
CGAGAACGACAAGACCATCGGCCAGGGCCAGTCGTTCGCGGGCACGATCGAGGAGTCCATGGACGACGGCTCGAAGGTCAGCAGGCTTCGGGCCTACGGCTCGATGACCTACGCCGGCTTCAAGTCGTACATCTACGCCGGCCTGTCGCGCAGCGACCCGCGCGTGCAGGCGGCGCTCGGCTGGATGAGCCGCAACTACACGCTGCTGGAAAACCCGCACATGGGCTCCGACGGCTACTACTACTTCCTGGTGATGTTCGGCCGTGCCATGGCCGCCAGCGAACTCGATCTGCTCCCCGTGACCGAGCGCGCCCCGCTCCGCGCTTCGCTGCTGCTGACACCCCAGGGCGACAAGGCGCCCGCCGACGCCGCCGGGGTCGCGGCGCTCCTGAAGGACCGGGGCGTGCCGGCGCAGGCGATCGTGGCCCGCGCCCACTCGTACATCGCGTACTACGCCGATGAAGCGGGCGCCGACAAGGCCCGGCAGGCACTGGCCTCGGCCCCGCTCATCATCGACCGCACCGACACCACCCGCGTCGGCGCTTCGGCCGATTGGCGCAAGGATCTCGTCGAGCACCTGGCGCTGCTGCAGAACCCCGACGGCTCGTTCAAGTCCATCGACGACCGCTGGATGGAGAACGATCCGTCGCTGATCACCTCGTACGCGCTGGTCGCGCTGCAGTGCGCGCTGCGCTCGGGCAAGCCCGCCACCCCGTGAACACGCTCCCAGCACTCGCCGGCCGCTGGCTGGCCGCGCTGGTGATCGCCGGCGCGGCGGCATTGGCCCCTGCCGCGCTCGCGGGCGCGGGCGGCGACCCGCCGCGCATCGACCCGCGGCAGTCGGCCGAGAGCCGGCCTGGCCGTTGGCAGGCGTGGTCGAGCGACCTTGGCCCCAAGCGGCCCGACGGATCGCGGGCTCCGCTGAACTACCTGTACCGGATGCCGCTGGATTTCGAGCCGGGCAAGCGGCTGACGCCGCGGACCGTCGTGGTGTTCTTTCCGGACATCGGCGGCGACGCCCGATCGCTGGCGGCGCTGATGCCGGGCGAGACGTTCCGGCCGACGGACATCCTGATCGCGCTGGACGGCGTCACGCCGAGCCCCGGCGAACCGGGCCGACCGGATCCGCCGCCGATCTGGGCCGGTGAAAAGGTCGAACTGGGCATCGCCCGTGAAGTGGCTCTGGACCTGTCGCGCCAGTTCCCCACGTCGCGGATCTGCCTGGCCGGGTTGGGGCAGGGCGGGTGTTTCGCGGCGTACTTCGGGGCGGAGTGGGCCCGCATCATCGACGGCGGCGTGGTGGCGATCGGCTCGGGGCTGTGGAACTGGACGAGCGCCAAGGGCCCGGCGTCGACACTGCCCATCGTGCTGCTGCACGCCCGCGCCGACGCGAACCGCCCGTACTGGTCGTCGCTGCTGGCGCTGGGCCCGATGCAGGACGCGGGGCTGCGCGGGCTGATGCTGCGCCGACTCTCCGGCGACAGTTCCTTCGACGCGGCGCAGGTGAGCGCGTGCATCGACTGGATCACGGCGATGCGCACCGGCGACGCCGACGAAGCGCTCGCGGCCGTGCGCGCGATGCTCTCGACCAGCCCGCCGCCGCTGGCCCTGGCGCGCCGGGCGCTGGCGCGGTTCGAGCCGGGGGGCGGGGGCGCACCGTTCAAGGCGCTGGACCCACAGGGGCCCGCCGCCAAGGCGGCCTGGGCGCTGTCGGTCGCCATCGAAGCCCACGCGCAGCAGCAGGCCCGGGAGATCGGCGCGGTGCTGAGCGACGGTGCGATGCTCGACGCGCCGGACACGCCCGAGCGGGCCGCCGGCGCGGCGAGACTGGCGGCGGCGCGAGAGGACTTCCGGGGCGTCGCGGCGATGGAGTCGTTGGCGGCGCGCCTGGACGCGGATCGGCGGCTGGCGCTGGCGGCGGCCAAGGCGGAGCAGCTGCTGTCGGAACTGGGCCCGGGCGCTCGGCCGGCCGAGGCGATGGCGCGGGCGGTTGACCTGCTGCCGGTGTGCCTGACGTTCGACGGGCTCGCGGCGAGCGTGGCCCCGACGCTGGACCGGTGGCGTGCCGGCGCTACGGAACTGGGGATCGACTCGGCGACGGTCAGCCGGTGGGAGTCGCTGCGGCCGCTGGTGGAGGCGGCGGAGGCGGGACGCCGTGCGCACGCGTCGGCGGTGCGGGCGTGGGCGGCCCCGGGGCCGTAGGCGCGGGTCAGTCCTGCTGGACCTGCAGCGCGAGCATGGTCTGATCGTCGCGGATCTTCTGCCCGGCCTCGTGGCGGCGCACCGAGGCGCTGATGGACTCGACGATGCGCTCGGGGTCGCCGGCGGTGGCGCCGAGCACGGCTTCGAGCCGCTCGATGCCGAACTGCTCGCCGCTGGGACCGGCGGCCTCGCTGATGCCGTCGGTGTACAGCAGCAGGGTCTCGCCCTCGGCCAGCTGCAGCACGGCCTCTTCGCCCTCGACGGCGTCGGTGACGCCCAGGGGCAGGCCGCCGGCGCGGTCGAGCGGCTGGACCGTGCCGTCGGTCTTGCGCAGCAGGGGCGGGTTGTGCCCCGCGTTGGCGTAACGCAGCACGCGGCTGGCGGGGTCGTATGTGGCGTAGAACACCGTCACGAACTCGCTGCCCAGCCGGCGGCTGAAGAGCCGCTCGTTGAGGTGGCGCAGCATGTCGGCCGGGCGGCTGACGTGGGGCTCGCGCGCGTGCAGCACCGCGTGCATCATCGCGACGATGACGGCGGCGGCCGGGCCGTGACCGGCCGCGTCGGCGATCATGATGCCCCATGGCATGTTCTTCTCGAGGTGGCGGCCGTCGAGGCCGACCGTCAGCGGGATGAGGTCGAAGTAGTCGCCGCCGGCGCGGTCGTACGCGTCGAACCACGAGGCCACGCGCAGACCGGGGATCTCCGGCAGGCTCTGCGGCAGCAGGGCCCGCTGGATGCTGGCGATGTGATCGACCTCGTGCTGGATCCAGTCGGTGGCCTCGCGCAGCCGGTTGGCGATGAGCACCGAGTTCATGGCCGTGCCCGCCAGGTTGCCGCGCAGGATGAGCTGCTCGAGGTCGGCCACGCCCAGTCCGTGCTGGTCCTCGTGGAGCAGCACGGTCCAGCCGACGACCTTGCCTTCCTCGATGAGCGGGACGGCGATCATGCTGCCGAAGGGGGCCAGGTCGTCGCCCAGCACGGGGTCGCCCTTGATGGAGATGCCCTGGCAGAGCTTGGGGGCGGGGTCGGAGACGATGCTCCCGAGCACCCCGCCGCTGAGCGCCGGCTTGTCGTTGCCGCCGGTCTGGTCGCGGGCGCGCACGTGCTCCACGCCGTCGAGCGAGAGCCACCGGGAGATGCGGTAGTGCCCCGCGGGCAGGTCGCGGGTGGAGAGCGTCATGTAGCAGCGCGGGCCGTAGGCCTTGCGCATGGCGACGATCACCGCGTCGAGCACCTGCTGCGGCGCCGTGGCGCGGCTGAGCGAATCGACCAGCTCCATCAGGACCGGGATCCGCGAATTGGATGAAAGGTCCACCAGCGGCAAATCGGTCCCGTGGCCAACCTCGATGCGCTGGGGTCGTCTTCCGCCGGTTGTGGTCATGAGCACGCGCAACCCCTGTGGCCTTGGGCGGGCCTTCGGGTGTATCGGCGTTCATTCAACCGCCCGTGTGAGAGGCGGATGCGTCCTGAACTCCGAAAGTGGGCCTGGCTGGACTCGAACCAGCGACCTCACGCTTATCAAGCGTGCGCTCTAACCAGCTGAGCTACAAGCCCGAGTCGCTCACTTTCCCGCAGACGGGTGGTCCGAAAACCGGGCCGTCCGGCTGCGGTCGTGCGGCGGCAGGGTCCGGAGTCTAGCCGTGCGCTCCCGCCGGTTCAACGGGCCGGCACCCCGGGGAGAAACCCCCGGTCAGTCCACATTCTCAGGCACCACGTCGAGCACCTTGTCGTTCTGGAAGGTGACCGTGATTCGGGTGCGGCCTTCCTTCCAGACCATGATCTTGGGCGGTTTGCCGCGCCCGTCGGTCGAGCCGATGCCCGCGCCGGAGATGCTGGTGCCTTCGGCCGTGGGCTCCAGTTCCCCCCTGCCGAGGATCGCCTCGACCTGCATGAGCGTCATGCCGGGCTTGATCTGGTTGAGGTTGTCGCGGGTGAGCTTGCTTTCCTTGCACCCTCCGAGCAGCGCCGCCGCCGCAAGGCCCGCCGCCGCCGCCGCACGCGTCCAGTGATTCATGGTCCGCTCCCAGGTGCCGCCGGCGCGCCGCCCACGGCCGGTGCGCCCGACGCCGCGCCGCGAGTATCCTCTGAAACGATGGCCGACGCAACCCTCCGCATCGCCGACGGCGTGGCCCTGGCCCTGTTCGTGTACGACGTGGCGCAGGCGATCGACCTGGACCGGGCGCAGGCGGCGATCGTGGCGGCTGGGCCGCGTGCGCCGGGGACGGTTCGGGAGCGGATCGCGCACCCGGTGGGGTCGCGCCGGACGCCGGAGTACTTCGAGTTCCGCTCGGCGCCGCTCCGGGTGGACCTGAGCGCCGAGCCGGTGCCCGTGGGGGCGGCGGCGACGGACGGCCGGGTTGAGTGCACGCTGTACGACTTCGGGGCGGTGAGCGTGCTGTACCGGATCCCGCTGGCGCCGGGGAGCGACCTGGGCGCGCTGCTCCCCCTGGCCGACGAGCTGTACGAGCACGTGGGCCTGCTGGCCGACAGCCGCCGGCACGCCGAGGAGCTCCTGCGCCTGTGCGGCCCGGCGGCGGCCCGGGCGGGGCTGGCGCCGGTGGTGGAGGACTACGTGATGTACCACCTGCGCGACGTGCGGGCCGACGGCGGCGCGGTCGCGCCCTGGACGCAGTGGGCCGAGTCGCAGCGTTCGCTGCTGGCGCGGGTGCTGCGTGCCGAGCGGGGGGCGCTGTCGGCCGAGGAGGTCTCCGACGCGCTGTGGTGCACCGTGAGCTACAGCCCGACCGACGCGGTGGTGATCGACTGGAACGCGTCGGTGCTGCTGCAGGACCACGCCGAGGACGTGCTGGC
>JAEUIX010000066.1 GCA_016794945.1 Phycisphaerae bacterium | reverse complement strand
CCCGAAATCCTCACGCCGCGGGTCCCGCGGCTCCGCCACGCCGGCGTAGCCCGCCGTCATCAGCCGCTCGGCCTCGCCCCGGCCCAGCAGCGCGTGCATCGACGGTGTCGTGAAGATCGACAGCACGTCGAAGTAGCCGCGCCAGCGGGCCGCCGCCGCCGCACGCTCCGCCCGACCGCGCAGTGCCGGACCCAGCAGCGCCCCCGCCGCCGCGAGCACGCGCCGGGCCGCGGGATGCGCCCGCAGCAGCGCCGCGGCGCGGTACCGGTCGTACCCGCCGAACAGCTCGTCGCCGCCGTCGCCTCCCAACGCCACCGTGACGGCCCGTCGCGCCGCCCGGCTCACCCAGGCTGTCGGCAGCAGCGATGAATCGCCGAACGGAAGCCCCACCTGGGCGATCAGTCGGCGAAAGTCCTCCGCCGCACGGGGCTCGCAGTCGAGTTCCTCGTGGTCGGAACCGATGTGCTCGGCGACCAGCGCGGCAAAGACCGACTCGTCGTACTCCGCGTCGGGCATGCGGACGTGAAAGGTCCGCAGCCGCTGCCCGCGCTCGCGGAGCGTGCGCTGCGCCAGCGCCGCGACAACGGAGGAGTCCACCCCGCCAGAGAGGAAACACCCCAGCGGCACGTCCGCCTCCAGGCGCGACGCCACCGCGGCGTCGAGCTGCCGCAGGACGTCCGCACCGTGTGGCTCCGGGGCGCCCGGGGCGTACGGGCTGACGCGACGGCGCGGCTCGGGCCGCTCGGCGGCTCCGGCGGAATCGATGACGTACGTCGCGCCCGGCTGCGCTTCGAGCACGTTCAGGGGCAGCCGGTCCCAGTAGCCGTGTTTCAGCCACATCGCGGCCCCGACCGGGTCAATCCGCACCCGCCCGCCGGCGAAACGGACGCAGGCCGTCAGCGCCGGAACCGTGCTGGCAAACGCCAGAGTTCCGGGTCCCAGCGGCGCGAGGTACAGCGGCTTCTCTCCCGCGGGATCGCGCGTCAACAGCAGACACGTCCGCTCCGAGTCCCAGGCTGCCGCCGCGTACATCCCGTCGAGCCGGTCCGCCACGCGGTCACCCCACGCCTCAATCCCGGCGGCGAGAGCCTCGGTGTCGCTGTGGTCGGTGGTGAAGCCGTGGCCCGAGGACCGGAGTTCGGCCCGCAGATCCCTGTGGTTGTAGATGCAGCCGTTGAACACGACCGCGATGCGTCGGCCGTCGGGGCCGCGGCGGACCATGGGCTGGGCTCCGCCGCCGTGGTCGATGATGCTCAGGCGGCGGTGGACCAGCGCGACGTGAACCCGGCTCCCGTCGGGGGCCGTCGCGTGGTCACGGAATCGTCCCTGACCGTCGGGTCCGCGGTGGCGGATCCCTTCGTCGAGGGCGTCGAGCCAGGCATCCTCGATGTCCGGCCCGGGCGGCGCGCCCGCCGGCACGAAGCGCACGATGCCCGCGACGCCGCACATCGCGGGCAGTGTAGCGGCGGGGCGGAGCGCCACCGCTGTGAGAGTTGCAGGAACGGCGTGCCCCGGCCATCATGCGCCCATGGACGCATTGGCGATCGCCGCCGTCGAGGCGGTGGACGACGACATGGTGGTGGGGCTGGGCACGGGGCGTGCCGCCGCCCGGGCTATACGGGCCCTGGCCGATCGTGTCCGGTCCGAGTCGTTGCGGATCCGCTGCGTGGCCACCAGCGGCGCCAGCGAAGAACTGGCACGCACGCTCGGCCTGACGGTGATCGACCCGTCGGACATCACGGGCGTGGACTACCTGTTCGACGGGGCCGACGAGGTGGCGCCCGACCTGTCCATGATCAAGGGCGGTGGGGGGGCCATGACCCGCGAACGCATCGTGGCGCACATGGCCCGGTCGCGAACCTACATCTGCGACGCATCGAAGCTGACGCCGCGGCTGGGTGTTCGCGCACGGTTGCCGATCGAGGTGCTGCCCATGGCCCTGGGGTTTGTGCGCGAGGAGCTGTCCAACGTCGCGGGCTTGGCCGGGGAGCCCCGCACCGCCGACGGCCGTCGCTACGCCACCGACAACGGCAACCTCGTCCTGGACGTGCCCCTGGGCGCCGGCGGGCGTGAGCCCCGTTGGCTCGCCGACCTGGCCGCCATGCTCGACGGCCTTCCCGGCGTCGTGGACCACGGCCTGTTCCTGGAAGAGGCCGACGAACTGATCGTGGAGTCCGCCGACGGCGCGACGGTCGAGCGCCGCCGACGCCCGGAGGACAACGCGTGAGCCCGATCCTCGCCGAAGGAGGCGTGTCGCTGGTGGGCATCAGCCCGCCGGTGCTGTTCTTCTTCCTGGGGATGATCGCGGCCCTGGTGCGCAGCAACCTGCGCGTGCCCCCGCAGGTCACCAAACTCCTGTCGCTCTACCTCCTGTGGGCCATCGGGTTTCGAGGCGGGGTGGAACTCCAGGCCGCCGGCCTGGGCCGCGAGGAGCTGCTGAGCCTCGGCGCCGCCATGTTCATGGCGGTCATCGTGCCTCTGTACGCGTACTGGGTGTTCCGGAAGTGGGTCGACGCGCCCAACGCCGCCGCCCTGGCCGCGACCTACGGCTCCATCAGCGCCGTGACGTTCGTCACCGCCTGCACGGTGCTGCAGCAATCCAAGGTGGCCTACGGCGGGCACATGGTCGCGGCGATGGCGCTCATGGAGAGCCCGGCGATCGTCATCTCCGTGCTGCTGCTCCGCACGTTCGGCGGGCGGGGCGCGTCGGGTTCGGCCGCGCCCCGGCTGCGCTGGGGCCACCTGCTGCACGAGAGCTTCCTCAACGGCCCGGTGCTGTTGCTGCTGGGGAGCCTGACCATCGGCGTCCTGACCGGGGCCGACGGCTACGCGCTGTTCAAGCCTCTGTGCACAGACCTGTTCAGCGGCGTGCTGGTGTTCTTCCTTCTGGACCTGGGCCTGGTCGCCGCCCGCCAGATGCGGCACCTGCGCCGGCGCGGCCCGGCGCTGATCCTGATGGCCATCGCCCTGCCGATCGTCAACGCGACCATCGCCGCGACGCTCGGGCACGTCCTGGGCCTGCAGGAGGGCAACGCCATCCTGCTGGTGGTGCTGTCGGCGTCGGCGTCGTACATCGCCGTGCCGGCGGCGATGCGGCTGATGGTGCCCGACGCATCGCCGGGGATCTACTTGCCCATGGCGCTGGCGATCACCTTCCCGTTCAACATCGGCGTCGGGATCCCGCTGTTCATGTGGATCGTGCGCATGCTGAACTGAGGCGGCCCGGGGCCGCTACTGGCCCTGGGCGAGGCTGTAGCCCTTGACGCCGTCGAAGGTCCGCAGCAGCTCGTACGAGCAGACCGTGAACTTCTCGGCGACGCGATCCATGAGCGCCACGCAGCGCGACTGGCCGAACGATCCCGGCGCGACGCCCTCGCGCAGCTCGAACCGCACGCGGTAGTAGTCCACGCACTCGGTGTACACGCTGCCGGTCGGCCACACCTGCGTGCCGCGGTTGCTGATGAGCGTCAGCTTGAACGGGGTGTCCTGGCAGACGCGGTTCATCTCGTCCGCGACGCCGACCGGGCTCAGCGGCGAGTCCAGGTAGATGTCGCAACCGACGACGTGGGAGATGACGTTGGTGAACGTCCGGATGACCTCCGGACGGGCGGGCCTGGCGCCCTGGTCCAGGTGCGGCCGCTCGGTCTCGGGCACGGCGACCGGCGGCACGCCCGCCGGGGCCGAGCCCAGGCGCGCGGCGATCGCGCGAGCGAACTCCATCGTGCCCAGGGCCGGCGCAGCGTTGGGCCGGCCGGCGCCGAAGTCGCCGGTGCGCACGCCCTGCTCCAGCGCGGCCAGCAGGGCGTTCTCGATCACGGCCGCCGAGCGCAGCAGCCCGACGTGCCGCAGCATCATCAGGCCCGACAGCAGCAGCGCCGTCGGGTTGGCGACCCCCTTGCCGGCGATGTCCGGCGCCGTGCCGTGAACGGCCTCGAAGATCGAGATGTGCCGGCCGATGTTCGCCGACGGTGCGAAGCCAAGCCCGCCCACCAACCCCGCGGCCAGGTCGCTGACGATATCGCCCTGCAGGTTCGGCAGCACCACCATCTCGTACTGCTGCGGCTTCATCGCCAGGTTCATGCACAGCGCGTCGACGATCACGTCGGCGGCCTCGATCTCGGGGAAGTCCTTCGCCGCGGTCCGGAACCGGTCCAGGAACAGGCCGTCGGTCATCTTCATGATGTTGGCCTTGTGGCCGCAGTGCACGCGCTTGAGGCCCGCCTTGCGGGCCGTCTGGAACGCGAACCGGCTCACCAGGTCGCACCCGGGCGCCGAGATCAGCCGCTTGCACTGGATCATGTCGTTCGACAGCCGGTGCTCCACGCCGCCGTACGTGTCCTCGATGTTCTCACGCACGATGAAGAAGTTCAGGTTCATCCCCGCGCGGCTGTACACCGTCTCGACCCCCGGCAGCGTGCGGAAGTGCCGCAGGTTCGCGAACGCGTTCCACATCTTGCGGGCCGTGACGTTGATCGACTTCCCGCCGCCGCCCTTGGGGGTCTCCATCGGCCCCTTGAACAGCAGCCCGCACGACTCGACGGTGCGGATCGCCTCGTCGGTCATGCCCCGCGAGTTGCCCTGCGAGAACACCGACTTGCCCATCTCCACCGGCTCGAACGCCAGGTGGTTCATCACGCCGGCGGCCTTGAACACCGCCAGCGTCGCCTCCATGATCTCAGGGCCGATCCCGTCACCCGCCGCCAGCGCGATGCGCATCGCAGACATGCCAGACTCCCCGGGACGTTCGCTGTCCCGCCGTCGATTGCTCCGATCGCCCGGGGCGTTCGCTGCCCCGACTCCGGCGATCCGAGCCGCCAACTCTAGCCGCGCCCGCGCCGCTCACAGCGCCCGCGTCGCACGCCGCAGACGGTCGGCGACGGCCTGCCACACCGCCGCGTCACCCTCGCTCGCGCCAGCCCCAACCGGCGGCCGCTCGACGGCGATCAATCCCCCGGGCCGGTCCGCCTCGCGCAGGGCGGCGTAGAGCATCGCGGCGTACTCACCGGCCGTCGCGGGCAGCACGATCAGGCGGTGGGGGGCCGGCACCGGCCGGTTCCAGTGCGACACCACCGCGATCCGTCGGCCGGCGCCCGCGGCCAGCACGGCCGGCCACTGGTGCTCGTCGAACAGCACCGCCTCGGCTTCGGGCGCGTAGTGCTGATCGAGCAGGCCGGGGCTTTCCAGCGGCGCCGAGCCCGATGCGGGCGCCCTGGCGCCCAGCTCGACGGCACGCCCCAGCGCGCGGGCGATCGCCGCGGGACCGATCACGCCCGGTCTCAGCACCCGTGCCACCGGCTCGGCCAGGCTGACGACGGTGCTCTCGATGCCGGTGGCGCACGGGCCTCCGTCGAGCACCATCACGCGGTCCGGTCCGAAGGCCTGACGCACGTGCTCGGCGGTGGTGGGGCTGACGCGCCCCGAAGGGTTGGCGCTCGGCCCGACCAGCGGCCCGCCGAACTCGAACAGCAGCGCCAGCGCGGTCGGGTGATCCGGGCAGCGGACCGCCACGTTGGGCCCGCCGGCCGTGACGATGGCGGGCAAGTCCGCGGCCCTGGGCAGTACGATCGAGAGCGGGCCGGGCCAGAAGGCCCGTGCCAGCCGTTCCGCCTCGTCGGTCCAGCTGGCGACGACGCGGCGTGCCATGTCCGCCCCGGTCACGTGCACGATCAGCGGGTTGTGCGCGGGCCGGCCCTTGAGCGCGTACACCGCGTCGATCGCCGCCGGGTTGAACGCGTCGGCCCCAAGTCCGTAGACCGTTTCGGTGGCGAAGGCGACCAGTCCGCCGGCGCGCAGACGCTCGACGGCGCGGGCGATCTCCTGCTCTTGGCGCGGGGGCTGGTGCACGGGAGATTGTTGGGGCCCCGGTTCGCCGCGGGGGGAATCGCGCAACGCGGTCAGGGAGCCGGCCGCATCGTGCCGTCGCCGCCCGGGCCGGCGGGCGTCCCCGCGGGAGGGTCGGCCGGTTCGGGCGCGGGCACGGGCGCGGGGGCGTCGAGCTCGCCGGTGCGAGCGCCGGGCACCACGAACCGGATCCGGCTGCGCTCCAGGCCCATGCCCATCGTCGCGTACAGGCGGGCCACGGCGATGTTGTAGTCGGTGATCGACGCCAGTTCCTGCTGCTCGGCGGCGGCCAGCGCATCCTGCCGGCGGAGCTTCAGGTCGAGGAACTCGGGCGTCAGCCCGCCGGTGGTCTTCTCCTCCACCAGCAGCGTCCGCAGGTTCTCCGCCGCGGCGATCCGGGCCGCCCGCGTCTGCTCGATGAGCGTGTACGCCGAAACGACGTTGCGCAGCGCGGCCTTGACCTCCAGCAGCACGCGCGTGACGACGTCGCGGTAGGCGATCACCGATTGCATGCGTTCCAGTCGCGTGCGCCGGAAGACCGCCTCCGGCCCACGGTTGCCCACGGGCATCTCGAAGGCCAGGCCGACGACGAACGTGACGAAGTTCGTGTCGGTCATGCGGTTGAACGCCTCGTCCATGTTGTTGTCCAGGCCCGTGAAATTGGCCTGGGCGCGCAGGTCGAGCGTGGGCAGCCGGGCGTTGTCGGCCAGGGTCTGGCGGATGCCGGCGTCGTCGATGGCCAGCAGCGCACGCTGGATCTCAGGCCTGTGGGCGATCGCCGTGGACATGATCTCCAGCAGGCTGAACGACATGGGCGCGTCCAGGGGGTCGTCCACCGGCAGGAGCATCACCTCCGACCCCACCGTCAGGTCCGGGTCGTTCATCAGTTGCTTCAGCCGGTCGCTGAGCTGACGGAGCGAGTTCTCGGCTCGGATCACCTGGGCCCGCCGGTTCTCCACGGTCGCCACCGCGTCGGAGAACTGCGACGGCTTCACGTCCACGTTGGCGTCGCGGCGCGTCTTGAGCACGTCGCGCACCTCCACCCCCAGGTTCAGCAGGCGTTGGGCGATCTGCAGTTCCCCCGTCGCCCGCACCAGCTGCCAGTACCCCTCCTCCGCGTCGCGGACGGTCTGCAGCAGCGCGGCCTTGAGCTCCTGGATCGAGTCCCGCTGCGAGTTGGTCTGCAGTCGCACGTCGGCCAGCGCCACGTCCGACCCGAAGTTGCGCAGCAGCGGCTGATCCACCTGCAGCGTCAGGCGCGCCTGGTTCGCCGGGTTGGGCACGGGGAACGATCCCGTCTGGTTGTCCGTGAAGTTCGCGCCCTGCTGCAGCTGGATCTGCCCGCCGGAGGTCATCCGCCGCCGAACACCGACGCTGGCCAGCACTTCCTGTTCGCGGTTCTGCCCCGGGCCCACGAACGAGCCCACCGTCGGCTCGTCCGTCCTGGTCCACTGCACGTTGCTGAACAGCGTCCAGTCGAACGCCGCCTGTGCCGCCACAAGCCGCTGCTCGTCGATCGCCGGCTGCAGCTGGGCGAACTGCACCGCCATGTTGTTCCGCACGCTGGTCAGCACCACACGCTGCAGGCTGACCTTGACCGCCTGCTGCGGACGGCCCATCAGGTCCGGGGCCACCGCCGTCGGCTGGACCGCGTAGGCGGCACGCCCGCTGGTCTGCTCCAGTTGCTCGTAGATCTCCGGTTTCAGACCCAGCGTCTGCACCCGGGGCGTGCGGTCCAGCGTCGTGACCGGCGGATTCACCCGCTGCGACTCGGCCAGCTCTCGGCGCGCCGATTCCAGCACCGACCGCCGAAGGTCCTCGTCGGGGTTGTACGTCATCGGCGTCGAACACCCGCCCGCGGCGAGCCACGCCGTCGCCGCCAGCCCGCTGGCCGCGATCAGGTTCCGGGGGGGCACGGCGGCGCGGGCGGTGGGCATGGGCCAAGGCTACCGAAGGGGAACCATCGAATCAAAGTTGCGCGGCGGGCCGCCCGCACAGGCCGCCAACCGGCGTCCGGGACGTCGCGCGGTCCCGTTCGGCCCCCCGCGCTGCATACAAATACGCCCGACCGAGTCCCGGAGATCCATCCATGGCATTCACGCAACCCCGTTCGATCGCCCGCCTTTTGTCGTGCTGCACGCCCCTGCTGGTGGCGACGGCCCCGGCGCTGGTGGTCTGGAGCGTGCCCGCGCCCGTCCTGGGCGACGTCAACAACGTCGAGCCCTACGCGGTGGTCATCGCGGTGAGCGAGGCCCCGATGCGCTGCGGCGATTCGGGCACGTACTACCCGGTCGCCACGCTCAAGGCGGGCACCCTGCTCCGGGTTGACGGCGAGTCGCCGCAGTGGGTTCGCGTGGTCTATCCGGCGGGTCAGAAGGCGTTCGTCAAGCCCGACGAGGCGACGGCCGACGCCGCGGGCAAGACCGTCCGGCTGGTGAAGCCCAGTCGCCTCTACGCGTCCAACGCAGCCGTGGGCTATCGCGGTTCGTTCTTCCCCCTGCTGGCACGGGAGATGCCCGCCGGCGCGGAACTGAACCTGCTCGAAGTGGTGAAGTCGGACGACGGCAAAGTCGCGATGTACGCCGTCGCTGCGCCGGCCGAGGCCCGGGGCTACATCACCAAGGACGCCATCCGCCGCGCTACCCCGCAGGAGATCGAGGCCGCCGGCGGCGCCAAGCCCGCCCCGGCAGCGCCCGGCGACCCCACCAAGGCCCCCGCGCCGGCGCCGGCACCAGCGCCGCAGCCCAAGGCGCCGCAGCCGCAGCCCGCGGTGCCCGCGCCTGTTCAGCCCCAGCCTCAGCCGCAGCCGGCGCCCGCGCAGCCCGCAACGACCGACCCCACCAAGGCACCCGCCCCCGCGCCCGCTCCGCAGCCCGGAGATGGCACGACGGTGATCGTTCCCGGCCAGCCCGACGCCGGGCAGCCGGTCGCACCGGCGCAGCCAGCGCCGCAGCCGCCCGAGCCGCCGAAGCCCACGCCGTCGGAGTTGCTCATCGCGGTGTACGACCGCGTGAAGGGCCAGCCGATGCTGGAAGCCGAGATCGACGAGGCCCTGGCGGAGTTCGACAAGTACATGCGCACCCTCGGCGACTCGCCCTCGGACGCCGCGACGCGGCGGAATCTCGACCGATACGTCCAGGTGCTCAAGCTGCGTCGGGAGGTCCGGGAGACCTACCGGGCCAACGAGGCCGCGCAGGCGTCGCTCAAGGGCCGCGAGAGCGAAGTCGGCAAGCAGGTCGCCGAGATGGAGCGGCAGCGCGTGTACAACGTCATCGGCCGGCTGGTGGCCAGCACGGTCTACGACGGCCAGCGGTTGCCGCTGATGTACCGCATCCAGTCGCCCGAGCCGGCGATGGCCCGCACGCTGGGCTACCTGATCCCCGACCCCAAGATGGACCTGTCCGGCAAGGTGGGTCAGATCGTCGGCGTACTGGGCGACAGCCGGTTCGACGACGCCCTCAAGGCCAACCTGTACACGGCCCGCAAGGTCGACGTCATCTCGCTGGCTCCGATCACCGCGGCCCCGCCCGCGGCGCCCGCCAGCACCGGCGGCACGCCGCCGGCCCCCGCACCCAAGCCCGCCACGGGCACGCCCGGCGAGCCGATGCAGGAGATGCGGCCGGTGGGCGATCGTCCGGCGGCCCCTGAGAAGCCGTAAGTCGACGGGGGAATGACCGGCCGGCCGTCGCGCCCGCCACGTTCAGTCGGGATCGTTCAGTCGGCCGGTGAGCTGGCGCCCGTCGGGCTGCCGGTGGTCCGCGCCGGCCGGGGCGCGACCCTCAGCACTTCGGCGATGCCCTGGCGGGCGTAGTCGATCGCCTCGCCGAGGATGCGCAGCGACTCGGCCGGGGCGTGGAAGCCCATGGAGTTCTCCGCGTTCATGTAGTCGGCGCGCCACTGGGCCTTGCGCTGGAACGTCCGGGCGCTCTTGAGCGCATCGTCCGGCACGCCGGCGGCCTTGGCCGCCTTGATGGCCTCGATCAGCTCGACCACGGCGATCTCGGCCCGGTCCAGCTGCGCCTTGGTGCGCTGCTGGATGGTGTCCACCCGGGCCTGGATCTCGCTCTCGGTGTAGTTGTGGCAGGTCTGGCACGACAGGTTCACGTGCGCCATGGGCGACTGCACCTGGTGGTCGGTGTACTTCATCGCGCCCTCGCGCTTGTAGGGCATGTGGCAGTCGGCGCAGCTCACGCCGCTTCGGGCGTGCACGCCCTGGCTCCAGAGTTCGAACTCCGGGTGCTGGGCCTTGATCACCGGAGCGCCCGAATCGGCGTGCACCCAGTCCTTCCACCCGACCTCGTCGTAGTACGCCTCGGCCTGGTCCATCTTGAGGCCCTTGTGCCACGGGAAGGTCAGGCGCTTGGCGTCGCCCTTGAAGTAGTACTCGACGTGGCACTGCCCGCACGACATCGAGCGCATCTCCTGGCGGCTGGCCAGGTCGTTCGGGTTGTACGGCGCGGCGCGGTCGCCCTTGCGCCAGCGCTCGATGCTGGGCATGTGCGGCACCGGGTCGTCGGATCGGGCCAGGTTGGCGATGCCCTCGATGAACGCCGGGCGCGTGATGCGCAGGCCCATGGTCTTGGGATCGTGACAGTCCAGGCAGGTCACGGGGTGATTGACCAGCTTGGTCGCGTCCGCATAGGTCATGGGGTTGACGTGCTCCCAGCCGGCGAACAGCTGCTTCTGCCCGTTGGCGCTGGTGAGCGGGTCGGTCAGGTCTCCCGGCGCTCCCTGCTTGATGCCCGCCTCGCGGTACGCGACGACATTGGAGGCGTGGCAGTTCAGGCACGCGCCGGGCTGCGGCCGCTGCTTGACGCGCTCGGTCTCGCGCTGGTCGAACAGCATGAACGCGTGCCCGCGCCGCTCGCGGTAGTCGATGGCGAACGCGTACCCGTTGAAGATCGTGCGCAGGCGCGGGTCGCTGGCGAGTTTCGACTCGGCCTTCTTGGAGTTGGGGTCGCCCGGCTTCACGTCCGGGTGCGTCGCATCCTCCGGCGGGCGGCCCTCGCTCCAGCGGAACCGGGCGAGCGAGTTGTCGGCCGTGCGGATGTACCCGTCGTACTGGCGCGGGAAGTTCTTGCCCCATTCGGCGGGGTCGATCGTCTGCTCGGTGATGTTCGCGATCTTCAGCACGGTGCTCTGGGCCTCGAGCTTGCGCTGGTTGATGTTGGCGTAGAGCATCATCGCCAGCACCGTGCCCGCGCCGAAGACCACCGCCGCGATCCAGAACACCGCCGCCCTCGATGCCGAGCCCCGCGCCGACCTGTACGCCGTCCGCCGTTGATTCATCGCCCGGCTCCTTCGATCGGCTAGCGCGTCGGCCCGTGCGCGACGCTCGCGTGACAGTGGATGCAGTCGAGTCCCCCGCTCGGCCCGTGCCCGAACCCCCCGGCCGTCAGCCGGATCTCGCTCGTCAGGGCCTCGTGGCAGCGCACGCAGTTGTCCACCACCACCGACCGGCTCGACTCGGTGATGCGGATCGGCTCGTGGAAGTCCTGGAACGTGAAGCCCTTGGAGTGCCGGTACCCGTGCTCGGCCTTGACCATGTACTTGCTGATGACCGAGTCGTGCGGCACGTGGCAGTCGTTGCACGTGGCACGCGTCGCGTGCGTGGAGCTCGACCAGCCGTTGTACTGGTCGTTCATGATGTGGCAGTTGATGCAGGCCTTGGGATCGTCCGACAGGTACGAAGTCGCCTCGGCGTACCGGGCGGTGTACCCCGCCGCGCCCCCGAACGCGCCGACCAGCGCGCCGAGCACCGCCGCGGCCGCGAGTCCTCCTCCGCCGAGCGCCGCCTTCTGTCCGGTGCCGAGCCGTCCGCTGCCCATCGGCTCAGAATAGCAAACGCGGGTCCGCGCGCCCAGCGTTGCACTTCACTGCGACGACATTGGCGCCGACACCGGGCCCACGGTGAAGACCGACTCGCCGTCGCCGGCCGGCCACGCCTCGATCAGCCAGCCGTCGAGCCGCAGCACCCGGGCGCCGCCGCCCGCCACGGCCGCACGCGTGAACAACCGCCAACTGGCCAACTGACGGTTCTGTCCCGGCTCGACCACCGGCACATCCTGCGCCGGGCCGGGCGGCCGGGCCGGCGTCGCCTGCGGTGCGGTCGCCAGGCGCATCGGCAACGACACCCGCGAGCCCTGGCGGATCACCAGCGCGCGGGCGCCGCTCCGCGTCAGGCCGTCGCGGCGCAGCGCCCCGACGTCCACCAGCAGCGACTCGGCCACGCTCGTGCCGACCAGTTCGCCGCTGGACAGGTCGATCTCCACGCACGCGTCCTCGCCCACGCCCAGGCCCAATCGCTGGCCCGTCTGCTCCAGGGCCGCCACCAGCCGCCCCACCCTGTTGCGCTCGAAGAAATGCGAATCCGTGAAGACCCAGGGCACCAGCGCCATCCCGGGGCCGATCTGCGGCCCCAGCTGTGGCTGCCCGCGCTGATCCGGATCGTCGTCGGGGCCCGCCGACGCACGGGTCGTGCGGATGCCCAGCGCCTCGGCGCTGCGGCCCGTGTGGAACATCACATCGCTCATCATCGCCGCCCCGGCGCTCGTCCCGGCGATCACCCCGCCCCGGGCCAGCAGCCTCCGGATCGCACGCGACTCGTCCGTCTCCGCCCCGCCAGGCCGGTAGCGGTCCACGATCCGCTTCTGATCGCCCCCAGTGAAGAACATGGCCGTCGCGCCGTCGATCAGCGCCACGGTCTCGGCCGTCGGCGTCTCGCGGCGGATCACGTCCACCCGCGCGCCCGGGCACCACGAGCCGAGCGATTCCACCTTGCCCTTGGCCGCGGCGTCCTGGTCGCCGCTGGCCGCCGTCGCGATCACGATCCGGGGCGGACCGGCCCGCCTGGCCAGTTCGGCGAAGCGCTCGTACACCGGCTTGTTGTCGTCGTCGAGCCCGCCGCCGATCACCAGAAGCGTTCCCGCCCGATCGGCCGGCGGCGTCGAAGCACACCCGACCAGGGAGCAGGCGCCGATCAGCGCCGCAAGAATCGCCATCCACCGACCGGTCATGCGCTACTCCTCGAAGATCCGGACCTCGAACCGCCCGGACGAGTCGGCCATTCCGCGGTACATCCCCTCGGAGTTGTACAGCGCCACCATGTTGCCCGCCCGGTCGACGGCGATGATCCCGCCGTCGTCCTTCTTGAGCGTCCTGAAGACCACCGCCCGCGCCGCCTGTTCGAGGCTCTGCCCGCCGAACTGCATCCGCGCCGCGATCGAGCGTGCCACGCCGTGCCGGATGAACTCCTCGCCGGTGCCGGTGCAACTCACGGCGGCGAACGCGTCGGCGTAGTTCCCGGCGCCGATGATCGGCGAGTCGCCCACCCGGCCGAACTTCTTCGCGGTCATGCCGCCGGTGCTCGTGGCCGCCGCGAGGTTGCCCCTGGCGTCGCGCACCACGCACCCCACGGTGCCGTAAGCGGAGGCGGGGCGTGCTGCGCCGCCGTCGCTGCGGGAGCGTTCGCGGAGGACCTCCTCGAGGATCCTCCGGCGGTGTTCGGTGTCGAAGTAGCTGTTGGGCACGCGCTCGACGCCGACGGTCCCGGCGAACTCCTCGGCGCCGTCGCCCATCAGCAGCACGTGCCGAGTCCTGTCCATCACCAATCGCGCCAGCGAGACGGGGTTCTTGACGGTGCGAACGCCGGCGACGGCCCCGCACCGCAGGGTCGAGCCGTCCATGATCGACGCGTCGAGTTCGTGCCCGCCGCGCTCGTTGAACACCGCGCCGCGCCCGGCGTTGAAGCGGGGATCGTCTTCCAGGATCCGGACGACCGCCTCGCACACGTCCAGGGCGCTCTGGCCCCGGGCCAGGCGGTCGCGCCCCTCCTGCAGCGCTGCCCGGAGCGACGCGCGGTAGGCGTCGAGCTCCGCTTCGGGGGCGGTGCGGTCGAGCGTGCCCGCGCCGCCGTGGATCACGATGGACCACGACCCTTCCGGCGCCGGCGCGGCGCGCTGGTGGGCGCACGCGGACAGCGCCAGCAACGGAATCAGCAGCATGAGACCCGACGCGAAGGAACCAAGGCAAGTCATGTGGCCACCTCGGCCGGCAGTCTACCGAACCGCGGCCCGGAGGCGGATTCCCGTACCATGGCCGCATGGCGACGCCCCTGATCGTGCTGAGCGTGCTGCTCGTGCTCAACGGCATCCTGGCCATGGCGGAGCTGGCGATGATGACCAGCCGCCAGTCTCGGCTCCAGCAGGCCGCCGCTCGCGGCAGCCGCGGCGCCGCCGCCGCGCTGACGCTCGCCCGTGAGCCGACGCGGTTCCTCTCGACGGTTCAGTTCGGGATCACGCTGATCGGCATCCTGGCCGGCGCGTTCGGCGAGGCGCAGCTCTCGCAGCCGCTGGAGGACCTGCTGCGACGCTGGTTCCCGGGGCTCGGCCCGTCGGCCGATCCCATCGCGCTGGTCATCGTGGTGCTGCTGATCACGTACTTCTCGCTGGTGCTGGGAGAGCTGGTGCCCAAGCGGCTGGCCCTGGCGCACCCCGAGGCGATCGCTTCGACGATCAGCCGACCCCTGCAGCTGCTGGCGGTGGTCGCCGCCCTGCCGGTCCGCGTGCTGACGTTCTCCACCGACGCGGTGCTGCGGGTGCTGCGCGTGCGGGGGCGTGCCAGCGACGAGGTGTCGGAAGAGGACGTGCGCTCGCTCATGTCCCGCGCCGCGACCACCGGCGTGTTCACGCCCCAGGAGCACGCGCTCATGCAGCGGGTCTTCCGCGTGGGCGACCTGCGCGTGCGCGACCTCATGGTGCCCCGGACCGACGTGGTGTGGATCGACCGCACCGCGTCGAGCGAGATGCTCAAGGTGCTCGTCGGCACCAACCCCTATTCGCACTTCCCGGTCTGCGACGGCGACCTCGACAACCTCATCGGCGTGGTCCACATCAAGGACCTGATCGCCTACGGCCTGCTGGCCGGAGCGACCTTCGACGTCTCCCAAGTCGCCCAGAAACCGCTGTTCGTGCCCGACCGCACCCCGGCGCTGCGCCTGCTCGACCAGTTCCAGAAGTCCAGGACGCACGTCGCGTTCGTGGTCGATGAGCACGGCGGCACCCAGGGGCTCATCACCCTCAACGACGTGCTCGCGGCGCTGGTCGGCGACCTCAGTCGGCGCGGCGAGGCGCCGCCGCCCAAGGCCGTGCGCCGGGCCGACGGTTCGTGGCTCATGGACGGCGCGTTGCCCCTGCACGAAATGGCCGCGCGGCTCGCCCTGGCCGCCGACCCGGCGCAGGACGTCTCCGATGCCAGCACCGTCGGCGGCCTGGTGCTGGCGCTCATGGGCCACATCCCGATCGAAGGGGAGAAGGTTGCCTGGCGCGGCTACGAGCTGGAAGTGGTGGACATGGACGGCACGCGCATCGACCAGGTCATGGTGACTCCGCCCAAGGCGGGAACCTGAGCCGGGGCGGTGCGCGTTGCGCGGAACGCGCCGTGCGGGTACATTTGCCGCATGGCCAAGCGTCCCGCCGGCAAGCCGCCCGTTCCGCCGCGTCCCGGCGCGCCCGTGGCCCCGGTGACTGTGCCGCCGGTGACAAACCTCCCCGTGACGGTGCCGGCGCCGGCGGTGGCGGCGCCGCCCGGACCCGGCGCGCAGCCGCAGTCGATCACGCAGTCGCCCGAGCCGTCGGCGCAGCCCGCGTCGGCGGGCCAGGGCGGAGGCGAAGCTCCGGGCCCGACGGTCGAGGGGGGCGCCGGCCCGTCGGGCATTCTGCTGGAGTTCGCCTGGGAGGTGTGCAACCAGGTCGGCGGCATCTACCAGGTGGTGCGTTCCAAGGCGCCGACGATGGTGGAGCGCTGGGGCGAGCGGTACTGCATGGTCGGCCCGTACGAGCCGCACAC
>JAEUIX010000065.1 GCA_016794945.1 Phycisphaerae bacterium | reverse complement strand
TCGCACACACTGCCCCCGACGCCGCTGGTCCGGCGCGACGCCGGGCTCGCCCAGCCCGCCGCCGGGTCGCCCGGCCGGGAGCGTGCCGACCAGGTCGAACTGTCGGACGAGGCTCGACGCTCGGCCGCCGAGCCGTTCCGGGCGGATCTCGTGGCGCGCGTCCGGGCGGAGATCGAGGCCGGCACCTACGAGAGCGAGGACAAGTTCGAGGCGATCCTCGACAAGATCGTCGCCCGCTACGGCATCGACGTGCCGCGCTGATCGCGCCGCACCCGGTCGAGCCGGTTGACCTTCAGGACCCCGGGGCCCGCGGAGCATCCTCCGCGGGCTCCTGCTTTTTGGCCGGTTCGTTCCAGGTCGGCGGCGGGCCGGCGTCCAGCGGCCCGGCCAGCGCGTGCACCGCGTCGGCCAGCGCCCGGACCGCCCGGGCGAAGCCCGCGGCGTCGAGCGTGTCCGGCGTGTCGGTGGCCTTGTGGTAGTGCGGGTTGCGGAAGTTCGCGGTGTCGGTGACCATCACGGCCGGCACGCCCAGCAGCAGGAACGGCGCGTGGTCCGACCGCAGCAGGTCGGGCGGCGCGATCGGGAACATGTCGATCGACACCGCCGCGAAATCCGGCAGGTCGGTGCGCATGGCCGCTTCCAGGGCGCGGCAGAACGGCCCGTGCGCCGCGATGGTCGCCAGGGCCAGGAAGTCCCCGGTGTCGCGCTGCGGTGCGCCGGCCACGTTGCGGAACGGGTTGCGCTGCGAACCCGGCTCCGAGGAGTAGTAGCCGAGCATCTCGAGGCTCAGCATGCCCACGATGCGCTGCGACCCGTCCAGATGCGACCCGCGCACCTGTGCCACGTACTGGTTCGAGCCCGTGTGGCCGAGCTCCTCCAGGTTGAACAGCACGAACCGCACAGTGCGGTGCATCGGCCGGTCGCGCAGCACCCGCGCCATCTCCAGCAGCCCGGCCGTGCCCGATCCGTTGTCGTCGGCGCCCGGCGACCCGGGCACCGCGTCGAAGTGAGCGCCGACGATCAGCACCTCCTGCGGGGCGGTCCGTCCCGGGATCTCGAAGCTGATGTTGCGCCAGTCCAGCCCCGTCGCCTCGGTGCGCCGCTTCCAGCGCACGGGATGGGCCGTCGGCCAGTAGCCCAGTTCCACCGCCCGGGCCGCGAGGTCGGTCTGCAGCGCCAGCAGGTTGGCACGGGAGCGCTCGTCGCCCGCGGCCGAACGCGACGCCGGCAGCCAGCGCACCGTCGCCATGAGCCGCTCGGCGTCGACCGCGCGCCCGGGGGGATCGGGGGCGGGCACGTGGGACGGGGCGTGCAGGGCCAGGGCCAGGGCGCCGAGCGAGAGGGCGATCATCGCCCAAGGCTACCGGCGCCACGCCGCGGCGTTGCGGGTTCGGGCGCGGCCGTCAGGCCTTCAGGCGCGTGCCCTCGATCGGACCTCCGGCCAGGGCGCGGGCCAGGGCGCCGGGCACACGACCGTCGATGATCGAAACATCCGGCACGCCGGCGTCGATCGCTTCCAGGCACGCCTGGATCTTGGGCAGCATGCCGCCGTCGATCACGCCCGACGCGATCAGTCCCGCGACCGCCGCGCGGTCCAGTTCCGGCGCGTACCGCGTCGCGTCGGTGCGCACGCCCGGCGTGTCGGAGACCAGCACGAACGCGCCGGGCCGCAGCGCACGGGCGACCGTGCCGGCGGCCAGGTCGGCGTTGACGTTGAGCTTGCCGGGCGAGCCGGCGGTCCGGGGCGATTCGACCGCCACCGGCGCGATCACCGGCACGAACCCCTGCAGGCACAGGCCCGCCAGAACCTCGGCCGCGACCGTGTGCACCCGACCCACCAGGCCCAGGTCGGCCGGCGGCTGGCCGGGCTTGCCCGTCTCGCCCGATCGCGACGCCATCAGCACGCACGTTCCCAGCGAGTGCAGCGGGTAGGGCCTGGCCCCGGCGCCGGCAAGGGCCGCGCACAGTTCGCGGTTGACCGTCTCGGCCAGCACGCGCTCGGCGATCTCCAGCGTCGGCCCGTCGGTGTAGCGCTGCCCCGCGACGAAGCGCGGCGTGAGGCCCGCGGCGTTCATCGCGGCGCTGATCGCCTTGCCGCCGCCGTGCACCACGACGCAGGGTCGGCCGGCGCGCGCGGCCGCGGCCGCGTCGCGCATCACGGCGGTGATCTGGGCGGGGTCGTCCTGGATCGAACCGCCGACCTTGATCAGGACGGCCGGCGGCGGGTGTGCGGGGTGGCTCACGCCCGAGAGCGTACGCCCAGCCGCTCGCGGGCGAGCAGCGCGGCGCCGAGCACGCCGGCGTCGGCGTCGAGCCGCGTGCCGACCACCTCGACGCGCCGGCAGACCTCGGGGAAGACGTGCTGGCGGACCGAATCGCGCACCAGCGCCACGAGCGTCTCACCCAGGGCCTCGGTCAGGCCGCCGCCGAGCACCACGCGGGGGATGCCCAGCAGCGTGACGACGTTGGCGATGGAGATGCCCAGCAGGTGGGCCGCGTTGTCGACGACCTGGCGCGTGAGCCTGTCGCCCTTCTGGTAGGCGATGCTCACGGTCTTGGCCTTGACGGCCTCGGGGTCGCCCTCGGCGAGCTCCAGGACCATCGACGGGTGGTTCGAGCGGATGAGCCGCAGGATGCGGTCCACCACGGCCGTGCGCGAGCAGTTCTCCTCGACCTTGCGCGAGCCCGGCGGCGCGCCGGGAAAGAGCACGGTGTGGCCGATCTCTCCGGCGGTGAACGTGAAGCCGTGGTAGAGCCGGTTGTGGAAGATCAGCCCGCCCCCCACGCCCGTGCCGATCCACACGCCCAGCAGGTCGCTGGCGCCGCGCCCGGCCCCGAGCCGGTGCTCGCCGAAGACCGCGACGTTGACGTCGTTGTCCACCAGCACGGGCTTGTTCAGGCGGCGGGTGAGCAGTCTGCCCAGCGGCACGTCGTTCCAGCGCAGGTTCGGGGCCTCGCGCACGGTTCCCGTGGCCGGGTCGATGGCCCCCGGGGCCCCGATGCCCACGGCCGCGATCGAACGCGCCGCCACCCCGGCGTTGTGGCAGGCCTCCTGCACGCCCTCGACGATCCGGTCCAGCACCTTGCGCTGGCCCTCGGCGGCCTTGGTCTTGCGCTTGGCGCGCCCGATGACCTTGTTGGCCCCGTCCACCACCCCGATCTGCATGTTGGTGCCGCCGAGGTCGATGCCGACGATGGGTCGATTGGTACGCATGGGGTCTCCCGGTGTCTTATCGGTCCGGCGCGGGCCTCAGATCAGGGCGGCGCGCACCACGACGGCCTCCGGCGCCAGGTCCGTCGCCCGGCGGGCAAGGTCGGCGGCGTCTCGGCCGGACGCCGCCAGGGCGAACAGCGTGCTGCCGCTGCCGGTCACGTGAACGGGCAGGTCCAGCCCCAGGCGGAGCCGGCGCTGCAACTCCGCCAGGCGGGGCTCGACGCGGGCGGCCGGTTCGGCCAGGTCGTTGAACAGCTCCGCCGACCGATCGACCGGCGCGCCCCGCGATCGGCCGATCAGGTCGCGGATGCGCTGGGCGTCCAGGCGCGTCGGCGCGGCGTCGTACGCGCGGTACACCGGGCCGGTGGGGCAGCCGAACGGCGGGATCACCAGCACGGCCCACCCTCCCGGGGCCGGCGGGCTCAGGCGTTCCAGGCGCTCGCCGAAGCCCTCGACCAGCGCGGGCCGCGCCGGAGCCCCCAGGCCGCCCCCGTCGTCGAGGAAGAACGGCACGTCCGAACCCAGCGACGCCCCCAGGCGCGCCAGCGTCGGCACGCCCAGGCGAAGGTCGAACAGTCGGTCGACCGCGCCGAGCATCGCCGCGCCGTCGCTCGAGCCGCCGCCGAGCCCGCCGCCGACGGGGATGCGCTTGTCGAGTTTGAGTTCCAGCGGCAGCGGTCGGCCGGCGTGCGCCTCCAGAGCGCGGTGGGCGCGCACGGCCAAGTCGCGCTCGGCGGGCCAGTCGATGGGGCTGGGGCGCGGCGCGTCGGCCGCCCAGCCGATGGCGTGGACGCTGGGCGCGCCTTCCGGCAGGCGCCGCAGCGACAGCTCATCGCACAGGTCGATGCAGCAGAACCACGAGGCGATGGGGTGGTAGCCTTGGGGCGGGCTCGCGGGCCCGACCGACAGCGCCAGGTTGATCTTGGCGTGGGCGCGGGTGTGCAGGCGGTCGAGTGGCACGGGGCGATGGTACTGCCGGGCGGCCGGCCGGAGGCGTCGATGAGCATCAGTGTCCAGTCGCTCGTGCAGGCCATGGAGTCCATCGCGCCCGTTTCGCTGGCCGAGTCGTGGGACAACGTCGGGCTGCTGCTGGGGGCGCCGTCGGACCCGCTGTCCGGCCCGGTGCTGCTGACCATCGACCTGACCGAGCCGGTGCTCGACGAAGCGCGGTCGATGAAGGCCGGGGCCATCGTCGCCTACCACCCGCCGATCTTCGATCCCATCCGCCGCCTGACGGGCGAGCAATGGCGGGGACGCGTGCTGCTCGGCGCGGCGCGCGCCGGCATGGCCGTGTACTGCCCCCACACCGCCCTGGACAACGCCCCCGGCGCGCTGGGCGACTGGCTGGCCGACGCCGTGCTCGAACCCGGCAAGCCGCGCGGCGCCGACCGCAGGGCGCTGCGGCCCGCTGGCCTCCAGCGCCCCACCGAGGAACTGAAGATCGTGACCTTCGCCCCGCCGGAAAAGGCCGACACGCTGCGCAAGGCGCTCGCCTCGGCCGGCGCCGGCATCATCGGCCGATACGAGGTCTGCTCCTTCGCCGCTCCGGGCACCGGCACGTTCCTGGGCCAGTCCGGCGCTCGGCCGGCCGTCGGCCAGGCCGGCCGGCTGGAGTCCGCCCACGAAGTGCGGCTCGAGATGGTCTGCTCACGCGCGGCGCTGTCGCTGGCGCTGGCCACCCTGAGACAGTTCCATCCGTACGAGGAGCCCGCCATCGACGTGTACGAACTGCTCCCGCGCCCCGAGCGTTCCACGGGCGCCGGTCGGCGCCTGGTGCTCGACCACCCCGTCCCCATCGCAGCCCTGGTCGCCCGCCTCAAGGCGGCGCTGGGCGTGCCCTACGTGCAGGTGGCCGCCGCCGGGCGGGAGGCTGTTTCGTGCATCGGCGTCTGCCCCGGCTCGGGCGGCGGGCTGTGGGTCGATGCTCAGCGCGACGGGTGCGAACTGTTCGTCACCGGCGAGATGAAGCACCACGACGTGCTGGCCGCCGCGGGCGCGGGGCTGAGCATCATCTGCGCCGGCCACACCGCCACCGAG